>JAXZEJ010000270.1:0-5878 GCA_037424205.1 bacterium
GAAACGGACGCGGCTTCTCGGCGAAGCAATGTTCCTCCGAAGCTGAAAAGTGATACGAAATTTAAAATCAGTCTAAGGTACAGGCCTTTTTACATTCACGGCGGGTTTTCACTCCCGCCCTCGGAACTATTGACGGCGTTGACCGGAAAATGCATAGTTGAATCTGATGCGGTTCATCCGCGCCTTCCGTCCGCCTTCGAATTACGATCCCATGTCAGCACGAATTTCCCAGCGCATTGCGAAGCACGTCCTTGCGGCGGTCTTCGGCATCCTGTCATTCGCCGCAGCCGCTGCCGAGCCACTCTCCGACGTGGTCGTGGGATTCGTCGACACGCCGGAGCCCGGCTACTACACGAAAACCGTCAAGCCGATGGTCGCCGCGCTGGCAGCGCAGATGCCCGACAGGTACGTAACGGGAGTGCGCCTCTCGCCCGACGATCCGATCGCGGATTTGAAGCGCGTGCGGCCCGACATTTTGGTGGGGCCGGCCTCGGTCTACATGGAGCTCGAACTCAACTACGGCGGCCACTCGATCGCCACGCGCAAGACGCGCTGGGCCGAAAACCCGAGCGCCTCGGTGGGCGCGGCAGTCATTGCCAGAGCCGACAACGACCGCGTCAACACGCTTCGCGACCTGCGCTTTCGTCCGATGGCGGCGGGCGGCAAAAACGACGTGGACGGATGGCTGGCGCTGCGCTACGAGCTCAAGGCGCAGAATCTCAATTTCGAGACCTTCGAGGCCAACACGACCTTCATCAACTACCCGATGCCCGACGTGATCACCGCCGTGCTCTCGGGACGTGTTGAGGCGGGGGTGATTTCAACCTGCATGCTCGAGCGCGCGGAGATCGCAGGCCTTCTCAAGCCCGGCAGCCTCAAGGTCATCAACGAACGAAAGACGCCGGGATTTGCATGCCGCCATTCCACGGCGCTCTACCCGAACATCGTCGTTGCGTCCCTTCCGAACACCAATCCCGCCGTTGTGAAGGCGGCGACGCTGGCGCTTCTTTCAATGCCTGACGACGGTGATCATGCCTGGGAGGCGTCCGCCAACTTCGTCTCCGTCCACCGCCTCTACAAGGAGCTCCATCTCGGTCCGTGGAAGCATCTTGACGACCGGACCTGGAAGAGCCTCTGGAAGGCCTACGGCACCTACGCGCTCATGGCGCTCGCCGTTCTCGCGTGGCTCATTCTCGATGAAATCCGCCTGAAGCGGACCGTCAGACGCCGCACCGCCGCGCTCACGCAGGCGCTTGCCGACCGGGAAAAGCTCGAGGCTCAGGAAGCCGCCGCGCGCGCACGCATCGCAAGCATCGAACGCATGGGCGCGATCAACCAGCTCTGCGCCATGATCGCCCACGAGCTCAAGCAGCCGATGGGCTCGGTCATCAACTACATGACGGTGCTCAAATTCAAGCTCTCGAGCCAGATGGAGAACGACGGCATCGTCGCCCGAGCCGTGAACGGCGCCGAAGAGGAAACCCGGCGCATGGCCGCCATCGTCGACCGCGTTCGCGGGTACGCCAAGCGCGACGTCGACCGCAGCAGCGCGGTGAGGCTCGACGAGATCGTCTCGAAGGCCTTCAATCACTATGCCCGCCACGCCGCCGGCACGAGCCGCCTCTCAATCGCCAGACTGCCCGAAGTCGCCATCCGCGGCAACAGCCTCGAGCTTGAGCTCCTCGTCATCAACCTGATGAAGAACGCGGACCAGGCCGCCAGCGACACCACGGGCGCAGCCGTTCAGCCTCGTCCCGAAGTCACCGTCTCTCTCACGGTCGAGCCCGACGATGCGGGCGGCCCCGACACAGTCGAGCTCGTTGTCGAGGACAACGGCCCCGCCATCAGCGACGCAGCCTTCGAGCGCATGAAGCGCGTGAGCGACAGCGTCAAGGAGGACGGCCTGGGCCTCGGGCTCGCCATCGTGCGCAACATCGTCGACGAGCACGGCGCTCGCCTGTCCATTTCACGCCTGTCGCCCAACGGCCTGCGCGTCGCGGTGACGTTTCCGACCTATGAGCCCGGCAAAGCGCCTTCGAATCTGGACGCGGAAGCGATAAAATCAAAGGACCAACCTCCGTTCGCGCACACGGACAATTGAAGCCACCTGCCAATGACGGAAGGCCTCGCCCGCCGCATCGACCCGCGGCAATGGAAAAGAAAGGCCTGAAGAAGAATAAACAAGGAGAACCTCTTGCAGCGACCTCTGATTCGCATCGTCGACGACGACAAGGCGCTGGCCGAATCCTTCGGCCTTCTGCTTGAAACAATGGGATGGGACACCGCCGCCTATTCGAGCGGCCGGCGCTTTCTCAACAACGACGACCTCACCCGTCCGGGATGCATCGTCCTTGACGTGCGCATGCCCGGACTCACGGGCCCGGAGGTTCAGGATGAGCTCATTGAAAGGGGCTGCAGGCTTCCGATCATCTTTCTTTCGGCCCACGGGAGCATTCCGATGGCCGTCTCCACCGTTCAGAAGGGCGCCGTCGACTTCCTGGAAAAGCCGATCGAGCCCGCCGAACTCATTTCGAAGATCAATGCGGCCGTCGCCCGCAGCATGGCCGACTCCCTTGAAACGATGCAGCGCGAGCGTCTTCGCGCGCGCTTTGATTCGCTCACGGCGCGCGAGCGTGAAATCGTGGGCGAGATCCTCAAGGGCGACGGGAGCGACAGCAACAAGCAGATCGCCCGTACATTCGATCTGGAGCTCAGCACCGTCAAGATGCACCGCTCGAACGCCTTCATGAAGCTCGGGGTGCACTCCGCCGCAGAACTCGTCCGACTTGCCCGGGAGGCCGGTCTTGACAAATAGGCGCACTCTTCTTCAGGCTCTGGCGGCGCTCTGCGCCGCGGGTTCCGCCGCACGCGCCTCGGCCTCGCCCCTCATGCACGGCGAGGAAACCGCCGGACGCGTTCCCTACGACCCCGACGACGTGCTCGTCATCGGCGCAGGCGGTGCAGGACTCTCCGCCGCCGTCGCCGCGCTTGAAGCGGGTGCCGCCCGCGTCACCATTCTTGAGCGCGGCGCCTTCGTGGGCGGCCACACCGTGATTTCCGCCGGCACCGTCTCGGTTGCCGCCGGGGGCGACACCCCGGTCGAGGACTTCGTGCGCGACATCGTCAGGTCGGGCGGACGTCCGGAACTCGCCCGGGTCCTTGCCGAAAACGCCGGCCCCGCCGTTCAGTGGCTCGCCGGCATGGGCGTTGCCTGGGAGCCGAGGCTCTTCAGGGCCGTGGGCTCGGGCATGAGCGCCCGCCGCAACCTCTCCACGGGCTCGCAGCGCGGCGGCTGGGACATGATCCAGGCGCTCTCCACCCGCGCCAAGCGCCTCGGCGCCAAGACGCTCTTTGAAACGCGGGCCTGCTGGCTCATCATGAAAAACGGCCGCGTCACGGGCGTCGTCGCACGGACGAAGTCGGGCGACGAAGTCCTGCGCTATGCGCGCGCCGTCGTCATCGCCGCCGGCGGCTTCACCGGCAGCCGGGAGCTTCGCAGCCGCTTTGCGCCGAAGCTTGATCCCGCCTTCGGCACGACCGCCGACGCCTTCGGCCTCACGCCCGACCTCGCACGCGGCGACGGCATCCTCATGGGCGAGGAAGCCGGCGCCAAGCTCGTCGACATGGACGCCGTCGAATGCATTCCGTACTCGGGCGGCCGCGTGCTCGACTACGCGGGCGCCGAACTCTGGGTCAATGCCGAGGGCGACCGCTTCGTCAACGAGGAGGCCACCTTCGACGTCATCGCCGCCGCCATGCAGGAGCAGACGGGCGGCTTCATGTGGACGATCACGGACGCCAAATCCAAGAAGGGCGCGAACTTCGGCTCAAAACTCGCCGCCGGCGTCGTCAGGGAGGCAAGGTCCCTCACCGCGCTCGCCCACGACACGGGCATCACGATCGAGCGCCTCACCTTCACGATGAACAGCTACAACACGGCCGCCGCAAAAGGAAAGGACCCCCGCTTCGGCCGCACGACCTTCCTGCAGACCATCGACACCCCGCCCTTCTACTACGGCGTCGAGCGTCTGGGCGTCCACGTCACGATCGGCGGGATTCTCATCAATCCGCAGACTCAGGTCCTCGACCGGAATGAAAAACCCATTCCCGGGCTTTTGGCCGCCGGCGAAACCACGGGCGGCGTGCACGGACGCAAGCGCCTCGGCGGCAACGCGCTTACCGACGCCTTCGTCTTCGGACGCATCGCCGGCACGGAAGCCGCGCGTCTTGCCGCCTCCCTCTGAGCGAATCCGGCGGCATTCCGACAACGATCTCCCGAGAGATGCGGGCACAACGCCCGCATCTCTTTTTTTGATCATGGAAATGTTGGCGCAGCATCTGCCGGATTCTTGAGAATGAAGCCCTCGCCACCCCGGGAAAGCCGCCGGCAAACTGAGTCGGCCCGGCAGATTTGGATGCTGCCCGTGAGCGAAAAAAAGCCTTCGCTTACGATCGAGAGCGAAGGCCGAAGGTCTTGTTTCTTAATAAAGCTGCTATCTTCGAATTTAGGAGTCGAGCGCAAGCTTGGAGGCGAAGAGCAGGAACATGCTGCCCATGGCTGTGTTGCCGAGCTTGGCGACGGAGGGACGGCGACCGAAGAACTTCAGAAGGTCGGCGCCGGCCGTGATGAGGAGCGTCATCCAGCACATGCTGAAGAATTCGAGAATGACTGCGAGGATGAAGTAGGAGATCGCAGGATTGTCAAAGGCCGGATCGATGAACTGCACGAAGAAGGACACGTAGAAGAGAATCGACTTCGGGTTCGTGAGGCTCAGGGCAAGCGCGTTGCGGAAGACCTTGAGGAGGCTACGGCTCTTCTTGACGACCACTTCGGCTTCGCCCTCCTTCTTTTCAGCCTTCTTGGCGAAGAAGGTGGCGTAAAGGGCCTTGCCGCCGAGCCATGCGAGGTAGGCTGCGCCGAGGATCTTGAGCCAGAAGAAGATTTCAGGGTGCGCAAGCACGAGGGCCGCAATGCCGAGATAGGCAAGGAAGACCAGAACGGCGTCGCCCAAGAAGACGCCGGAAGCGGCGGTGAAGCCTGCGCGGCGGCCGTCGACGATGCTCGTCTTGAGCACGAAGAGCGTGTTGGGACCCGGGATCATGACAATGATCAGCGCGCCGAGCGCATAGGCCCAAATATTGAGAATGCCAAAAGTTTCAAGCATGATGGAGATGATCCGTGCGAAAAAAAGACCGCACTCCCTCGGAGTCCGGCCGGCAAAGAATTAATAACGTTCGGATGCGCCCGGCCCCGCGGGCTTGGGCACATCGGACGCGAAGTATACAGGTTTTAAAATTCGGGGCAACCCTAAGCCCCGCTAATTTTTCATGGCAGCTGCGCCCTTCATGAGACGGCTGCGTCAAAGGAGGCTGTGCGGGTAGGTAGAGAGCGGCACATACCGTATTCGCGCGATCCCGTAAAGCCCTTCGGGAACGGGGAAAAAAACTCCGGAAACCAGGGTTTCCGGAGCCGGAATTCGACGCCGCTCAAGGAGGAGTTGCGGCGTCGAGACTGCTTTTATGCTGCTCCCGGCGGGCGTGGGGTCCGGCCGGGAGGCTTGGAAGAATCAGGCTTCCTTGTAGCCCGTGGCGTACTTGCCGGCCATGTAGCCGGAGGTGTGTGCGAAGCCGCAGGCATTGCCGCCGCAGTAGAAGGCGCCGTGGACGCCGGCAACCGTTTCGCCTGCCGCGTAGAAGCCCTTCACCGGCTTCATGTCCCAGCCGAGCACTTCGAAGTGTTCGGTGACGCGCACGCCGCCGCAGGAGAGGTTGTTCCACGGGAACATGCGGATCATGCGGTAGGGACCGGCGCCGATCTTGTGTCGCGACTTCGAGCATGAGCTTTTTGCTGTCCGCTCCCTCATAGCGAGGATCGGTA
>JAXZEJ010000271.1:0-5649 GCA_037424205.1 bacterium
CGTTTACAATAATCGACAGTCTTTTCTCTTCAAAAACCATACAAACGCTCAGTTCCTTTCGGGTTTGATCCTATTGGTTTGTATTTTGCCGATTCTCAATAATTGACACGTGCTTGCCGCCCCCTCAAGCCTCGAACTTGGATCCGGTTCGCGGCTCGGACAAGCTCAGCAGACGATTCATCTTCGGATCGTTCTCATCAGACCAACAAACAACCAAAGGAGATCCAGCCATGACCGGCCCCAAGATTGCCCGTCGATCGCTCCTTGCCGGTGCAGCAGCCGCTGCCGCCGCGCCCGCCTCCAGTCTCTTCGTGCCGCTTGCCCATGCGGCCGACAACGACGCCTGGACAGGCTTCACCATTTGCGACTCATGCAACCACATGCCGATGTGCGGCATTGAATTCGAAGCCGTCGGCAACACCGTCACCGGCATCCGCAACTGGAAGGAGCATCCGAACAATTCTCTCTGCTCCAAGGGCATTTCGACCCTGCAGCGCCTCTACAACCCGAACCGCCTGCTCTACCCGATCAAGCGCACCGCTCCCAAGGGCGCCAAGGATCCGGGCTGGGTCCGCATTTCCTGGGACGAAGCGATCAAGACCATTGCCGAAAAGCTCACGGCCGTCAAGGCCAAGCACGGCGCCGACCGCGTGATGTTCTACTGCGGCGACCCGAAGGAACCGCGTCCGCCCGTCATGCGTCTTGCACGCTACTTCGGCTCTCCCAACTACTGCTGCGAAAGCTCCGTGGCCTGCAACCTCGCCATGGTTCATGCGCTGGAGCTCTCCTACGGCGCCGAAATCTCGGGCGGCATGGGACCTAAAACCAAGTGCCTGATGATCGTAGGCCAGAACGGCGCGTGGTCGAAGCCTCACGGCTACTTCCGCAATCTTCTCGCCGCCAAGGCCCGCGGCATGAAGCTCATCGTCATGGACGTCCGCCGCACGAAGGTCGCCGAACAGGCCGACATTCATCTGCAGCCGCGCGGCGGCACGGACGGCGCCGTTGCCTGGGGCATGATGCGCGTTCTCATCAAGGAAGGCCTCGTCAACAAGCCGTTCATCGACAAGTGGTGCGTCGGCTACGAAGAGCTCGTCGCCTATGCCGAAAAGTTCACGCCCGAATACGTCGAAAAGGAATCCGGCGTTCCGGCAGAACTCGTCGTCAAGGCTGCCCGCATGTTTGCCGACGGACCTTCGGGCGTCTCGATTTCCGGCCAGTCCATCATGCACCAGCACAACGGCTGCAACAACGCTCGCGCCTGCTCCCTGCTGATGGCTCTTACCGGCAACGTTGAAAATCCGGGCGGCGGCTCGTTCGCCAACTGGCCCGAAGACTACATTCGCTGGGACGAGGGCTACACCCGCACCTTCATCGACCAGAAGTGGTTCAACGAACCCGAACAGAAGGCCAAGCGCATCGACCGCGACTTCGTGCCCGTTTGGAACGACATGCAGGTTCTCTGCAACCCGAACATGCTTCCCGAAATGGTTAAGGCAGGCCGCATCCGCGCACTCGCGGGCTTCGGCATGAACGCCCTCATCTGGCCGACGCCGGCCGAATATCAGGAAGCCATCCGCAAGATGGACTTTGCGTTCGCGGCCGACAACTTCTACCGCGACGAAACCCATCACGACATGGACATCGTGCTTCCCGCCGCCCTCAACTTCGAGCGCTATGCGCCTTTCGGCGTGCACGGCCGCAAGGTGAGCGTTCGCCGTCCGGTGAAGCCGCAGGGCGAAGCCTGGGAAGACTGGAAGATCGCCTGCACGATCGGTGCGGCCGTCTGCGATCCCGAAACCTTCTTCCACGGCGATCCCGTCGCCGCCTGCAATTCGATCCTCAAGGGCTGGGGCATCTCCTACGAAAAGCAGCAGGCCGTCCTCCCGAACCTGCAGGTCGTGGAATTCTTCCCGCCGCAGACGGGCGCCAAGCACGAAAAGGGCATCCTGCGCTACGACGGCAAGCCCGGCTTCCGCACGCCTTCGGGCAAGATCGAACTCGCGGCCTCCCTGCAGTCCAAGCACGGCTTCCCGGGCCTTCCGGTCTATATTGAACCGCCCAAGCCCACGGCCGAATACCCGTTCAAGCTTCTGAACGGCACGAGGCGTCCGTACATCACGCACTCGAAGACCCGCAGCGACCAGCCGTACCTGCTCGAGCTCGAGCCCGAAAGCATGATCAACATGAACCCGAAGGACGCTGAAAAGCTCGGCATCAAGGAAGGCGACGCCGTCTGGCTTGTCTCTCCCTACTGCGACCACAAGGTCCGTGCGAAGGCCCGCGTGACGATTCTCTGCCAGCCCGGCCTCATCGACGCCCAGTACGGCTGGCGCGGCGATCAGGAAACGCAGCACCTCATTCCGCGCAAGAACTGGGACCCGATCTCCGGGTACCCGTGCTGCAATGACGTCTGCATCCGAGTAGAAAAGGCTTAAGGAGGTTCATCATGTCCCGTTACGGCATCATCGTAAACGTCGACCGCTGCGCCGGATGCTTCGCCTGCGCCGTCGCCTGCAAGGAAGAAAATCAGGTCGCGCCCGGCATCTTCTGGGAAAAGATCAAGCGCGACGAAAATGTCCATGACAACGTCATCAACTGGTTCCGCGTGAGCTGCATGCACTGCGACGATCCGGCCTGCATGAAGGTCTGCCCGATGAAGGCGATCCACAAGGGCCCGCACGGCGAAGTCCTCGTCGACCAGCAGAAGTGCATCGGCTGCAAGATGTGCGCCTCCGCCTGCCCGTACGGCGTGCCCGTCTTCAACGCCGAAGGCAAGACCAGCTACTTCGGCGACAAGCAGCCGCTTGTCGCACGTCCGGCCAAGCCACACACGGTGCGCACGCCCGGCAAGGCCGAGCACTGCACGCTCTGCGCACACCGCACCGAGCGCGGACAGCTTCCCGCCTGTGTTGAGGCCTGCGGCATCCACGCCATGACCTTTGTCGACTATGACAACCCGACGCCCGAAACCGCGAAGCTCATCGAGGCCGCGCGCCCGCTCAACGAAGCGGCGGGCACCAAGCCCAAGATCCGCTACATCGCGAAGCACATGGACGCTGCCGGGATGACCGTCAAGCTCTAATGCGCCGTCCGGCTCACTGACGACAAGGCTCCCGTCTGCGAAGGCAGGCGGGAGCTTTTTGTTCCAATTGGCAACAATCGGCTTTTCTCTCTTTTCTATAATTTCCTGACCGAGTATCTATTTTTGGAGAACGCCCGATGGCTGCCTTTGAAATTTCCGGCGGAGTCGATCCGCTTTTGACCGTGAAGCTTGAAAAAGGCGAGGCCATTCTTGCCGAGTCGAATGCCATGGTTGCCATGGATTCCGTCCTTTCACTCAAGGGGAAGACCCGCGGCGGCATCATGGCTTCGATCGCCCGCAAGTTCATGAACGACGAATCGTTCTTCCAGCAGAGAATCGAAGCCGACGACGAACCGGGCACGGTGCTCCTTGCGCCGAACCTGCCCGGCGACGTGTGCATTCTTGACGTCGGGCCCGTCCAGTACCTGCTTTCCGACGGATCCTTTCTCGCCTGCACCGAAGGCGTCAGCCTCGCCACAAAGTCTCAGGGACTGGGCCGTGCGCTTCTGGGCAACTCCGGCGGCTTTTTCGTCATGGGAACCGAAGGCAGCGGCCGCATCGCCGTTTCGGGATTCGGCTCCATTCGAGAGATTGAAGTCACGCCCAATCGTCCCGTCACGGTCGACAACGGCCACCTCGTCGCCTGGGACAAGAACCTCAGCTACGACCTGAGCCTCAACACCGGCAAGCACAGCATCATCGGCAAGCTCGTCAACAGCCAGACGACCGGCGAAGGCATCGTGCTCAAGTTCCGCGGCTCTGGCAAGATCCTCGTCTGCTCGCGCAACAAGGGCGGCTTCCTCGACTGGATCATGGGCAACATCCGCATGCAGAAAGCAGCTGAAAACTAATTCCCAACGATCATCGGGATCCATTCTGCATTGCATGTGCGAATCCGCCCTATGCAATTGCCTGCATCCGCCTTTCGCACAAGCCGGATGAGGCAAATTGCCTAGTCGGCGACTTTTTTCACACAAAAGCAAAAAAAGCAGGCATGATATTCATATATGGTCCTGCGCCGCGGCGATGCCTCTCGGCAAAATCAGAAGACTTGCGCGGGACATTGGAGGTAAAAATGAATATTCTCGTCCCCGTTGACGGCACCGAACACAGCCTGCGCGCCGTTGAATTTCTGACCACGCGCACCGACCTGCTCGGCACCGCCCCCAAGGTTACGATCTTCTTCTCTCAGGAACCCGTCCCGCAGCACCTGATATCGAGCCTCGATCCGCTCAGCATCAAGGACTACTACTCCGAAGAAGCCGAAAGCCTCTTTGCCTCCGTACGCGCCCTGCTCGGCGATACGAAGCTCGACATCGACATGCGCTACACCGTCGGCGTAGCAGCCGAAGAAATCGTCAAGGAAGCCGACAAGGTCGACGCAGACCTCATCGTCATGGGCATTCGCGGCCACTCCGCCATGAACAGCTTCCTCTTCGGCTCCGTTTCGAATGCGGTTCTCGCACACACGCGCCGTCCGATCCTGATGCTCCGCGACAAGGTTCCCGAAGGCACGTCCATGCTTCGCATCGGCATTGCCTGCGACGGTTCCGAATACGGCAACCGCGCCGTCGACTTTGTCCTGAAGAACCGCGCGCTCTTCGGCTCCGACGCCCGCTACGACCTCATCAATGCCGGCCGATCCACGCATACGATCGGTCTTTCCTCCATGGCCAGCATGATGTCGAGCCCCAACGCTTCGGCCGACATGATCAAGATGCGCGGCGAACACTTCGAAGCCGTCATGGACGGTCTCGTTCCGAAGTTCGAAGCCGCCGGCATCAAGGCCAAGCCCGTGCGCCTCGACGGCAACCCCGGCGAAGTCATTGCCGACTACGCCGAAAACAGGCCGCTCGACCTCCTCGTCATGGGCTCCCACGGCTACGGCAATCTGCGCTCCGCACTCATGGGCTCCACCGCCCAGAAAATTGCGGCCAACAGCTCCGTGCCGCTTCTCATCATTCGCTGATGCTTGAGCACAGCCTGTGAATACAATCGGGCGTCCTTCCTTCCGGGAGGACGCCCGATTCTCATTCATGCGTCAAAGATTGATGACGAAAGACCGTCATTCAATGGCAATCAGCTTCCGAGCCTTCTGCTCGATCGCCGACTTCTTCGGGATCGAGATGCTCAAAACGCCGTTTTCGTACTTCGCCTTGATGTCTTCTTCAGTAACGCCTTCACCAACGTAGAACGCGCGGCTCAAGGCGCCCGACCAGCGTTCGCGGCGAACACAACGGCCTTTCTTCTCGCTGTCCTGAGTTTCTTCAACGGCCTTCTCGGCGCTGATCGTCAGATAGCCGTCCTTCAGAGTAGCGCTGATGTTTTCCTTCTTGAATCCCGGAAGCTCAACATCAAGCTCCCAGCTCTTTTCACCTTCACGCACGTCGGTCTTCATCAGACGGCCCGCACGATTGCCGAAGAGCTTGTCATGACCGTGCTGATCAGTCAGCTGACCAAACGGGAACGCAGCATCAAACAGGTCTTCACCAAAAACAGACGGAAGCAGCATTTTCATTTCCTTTTTATCATCTGCCGTCGACCATGGCGGTAAAAAACATCTG
>JAXZEJ010000272.1:0-6164 GCA_037424205.1 bacterium
GCCCCTCTCGGGACTTTCACCCGCTAGAACGTGCCCATGCCGAGCACACATGCAAGAAGGCCCGCAGCAATGCTGCGGGCCTTCTTGCATGCATGTATGAATGAAATACTGTTATTTGCTTTGTATGTGTTTCTTTAGGGCGCGACCTGTGTGTGTATTCGAGGCTGCTAGTGTTTCAGGGCTACCTTCAGCGACAACTCTGCCACCATTGGTACCACCCTCAGGTCCCATGTCTATGATCCAGTCGGCTTGTGCTATCAGGTCGAGATTGTGTTCAACGACTATTACCGTGTTCCCTGCTTCTACGAGACGCTTGAGCACGCGAATCAGTTTGTCGACGTCTGCCATATGCAGACCGACTGTCGGTTCGTCAAGCACGTATAGAGTATGTGGGCTTTTTCGGCCTTTACTGACGGATTCGTTCTTAACCTTGGTAAGTTCCGTGACTAGTTTGATGCGCTGCGCTTCGCCGCCGGAAAGTGTAGGCGAAGGTTGACCAAGAGTAAGATAGCCCAGTCCAATGTCTTGTAGAAGCTTCAGCGGGTGTGCGATGGATGGCACGGAACTGAAGAAATCGACAGCTTCATCGACTTGCATTTGTAGAATCTCGCCGATATTTCGGCCTTTCCAAGTAACGGAAAGCGTTTCCGGATTAAAGCGGGCACCGTGACAGATTTCGCAGGGAACTTTGACGTCAGGCAAAAATGCCATTTCGATTGTGCGCATTCCTTGTCCCATGCATGCTTCACAACGCCCGCCGGCATTATTGAAGGAGAAGCGTCCGGCACCGTATCCCCGAACTTTGCCTTCATTTGTCCCTGCAAAGAGCGTGCGAATGTTATCGAAGAAGCCAACATATGTGGCAGGGCACGACCTTGGCGTCTTTCCGATTGGGGTTTGATCGACCTCGAAGATACGGCCTATTTGTTGGTATCCTGTGATGGTGTCACAGCCCTTCCAGTGCTCCTGATCTGATTTTTGATGAAGATTATGAACTAGATTTTCGAAGAGTATCTCGCGGGTCAGTGTCGATTTGCCTGACCCGGATACGCCAGTGACAACTGTGAGACGGTTGAGCGGGAAACTAATGATGCCTCCTGCTAGATTGTGTCGAGTCGGATTGATTACGGATATCTGCGGATCTTTCTCGGATGCAAAGGGACGGCTTGAAAAATGCTGTTGCTTACAGGGATTTCTAAGGTATTTACCAGTGAGTGAACGCTCACATTTCATAATATCTTCGATGGTACCTTCGGCCACGAGTTCGCCGCCTCGCATGCCTGATCCTGGACCAATGTCAATGATGTGGTCTGCTTGCCGAATCGTGTCTTCGTCATGTTCTACAACAAGCAGAGTATTGCCTTGTCGGGTGAGGCGGTCGATTGCGTTGAGCAGAATGTGGTTGTCTCTCGGATGGAGACCAATTGTAGGTTCGTCAAGTACATAGCAGACGCCGCGAAGGTTGCTGCCGAGTTGGGCTGCAAGCCGAATGCGTTGCGCCTCTCCGCCAGAGAGTGTTGGTGCACTTCGGTCTAACGTAAGATAGCCGAGTCCCACTTCCTGAAGGAAGGAGAGCCTGGATTGAATTTCTGCGATAGCATCGTGTGCGATAGCGGCTTCGCGTCCGCTAAGAGTTAGTCGCCGGAAGAAGTTTTCGACCTCGTCAATTGTCATTGCACCGAAGTTCGATATGTTCAGGTTGTGCCAACGTACAGCTTGGGCGACAGGATTCAAACGTGAGCCGGAACAGGCGGGGCAGAGTTCCGCATCTTCTACATCATTGAAATCTGTGTTGAATGCTTCTCCTTTTTTCTGCGCCTTCTTGAGCGCGGATGTGATTAGGCCGTAGCCTGAACATTTCGGGCAGGCACCGGCGCTTGAATTGTAGGAGAAGAGTTTGGGATCAAGTGGGGGGAAGCTCTTTAGACAGGAAGGACAAGCTGCCAGCGTCGAATAAAAAACGTCCTCATAGATTGAGTTCTGCAATACTTCGTCGGGCAGTGATCGAGTGACAAGAAGACGACCGTGTCCTTGAAGAAGAGCAGAGTCGACAAGCGTTCCTAATGTATCTTCATCTGCCGTACAAACACCAGTCGGCAGTTCGATGTTATGTTCTGAATAGCGTGCTAAAGAGGGAATCTTCTTGGAGATGTCGACATAATTCCCGTCGATGCGCAATAGCTTGTAACCGTTGTTGTTGGCGGCCTGCATTTCTGCTCGGAAGATGCCTTTTTGTCGGTGAATTACTGGAGCTAGCACAGCGATGCGGTTGTGCCCGAAGTCTTGTCGAATTGCTGTGATGATGTCGTCTCGAGTTTGAGGAGTAGCAGGCAAGTTACAGTCTGGGCAGTATTGAGTGCCTAGCTTTACGAAGAGCAGTCGCAAGAAATGCAACAGCTCAGTCGTTGTGGCTACGGTTGATCGAAGACCGCCACGCGATGTTCGCTGCTCGATGGCTACTGTGGGAGGAATGCCGCGGATCGAGTCGACGTCGGGCACGGGAGCGGGTTGAACCATGCTTCGTGCATAGGCGTTCAGGCTTTCTAGATAGCGGCGCTGTCCTTCGGCGAAGATGAGGTCGAAGGCTAGCGTTGATTTTCCAGATCCCGAAGGTCCTGTCACAACGGTGAACTTGTTGCGTGGAATCGATACTGAAAAATTCTTGAGGTTATGTTCTCGTGCGCCCTGTACGATGATCTGTGCGTTGTTTTCGAGAACAGCACGCTTTATTGGCGGGAAGTTGAAAAAGCTTTCTCGTGATGCTTCGTGCGCTTCAAGAACATCGCGCCAATCCTTGAGTGCAACTCCTGTAAATGAGTTTGTTTTTTGGGTTAGCTCATTCGGTGTGCCCTCAAAAACCACGCTACCACCTTGATGGCCTCCTGCTGGGCCTAGCTCGATGATCCAGTCTGCTGCATTGAGAACGTCAAGATTGTGCTCGATGACGAGTACGGAGTGTCCAAGACAGACGAGACCGTCCAGTACGCGAACAAGTGTTGCGGTGTCGTCAAAGTGCAAGCCAGTAGTCGGTTCGTCAAAAACAAAAAGCTTCCCCGGCCCGCGACGCGAAGCTGAGAGACCTTCGGATAGGGTCCCTGCTAGTTTGAGTCTCTGACGCTCGCCGCCTGAGAGGGTGGTGAGAGGCTGGCCAAGTTTGAGGTAGCCGAGTCCTACGTTGCAGAGTTGCTGAAGTCCCGAGATGATGGACGGATATTGGAAGAAAAGTTTGGTTGCATCCGTTGCCGTCATGTCGAGAATGTCTGCAATGCTGTACTCTCGCTCGTCGGAGAGACGGATTTTGACTTCTAGTGTTGAGGTCTTGTAACGCTTTCCACCGCATTCGGGACAAGGCAGGTAGACGTCGGAGAGGAACTGCATCTCGATATGTTCGAAACCTGAGCCGCCGCAAGCAGGGCAGCGCCCATTTCCTGTATTAAAAGAAAAGTCTCCGGTGCTGAGTCCGAGGTGGCGTGCCATGGGAGTGGCTGAAAAAAGCTTTCTGATGCTATCGAAACTTCCGACGTAGCTGACGGGATTTCCGCGAGTTGTTCGTCCAATAGGGCTTTGGTCAACGAAGATCACGTCTTTGGGAATATGGCCTTCAAGCTTGTCGAATTTTCCAGGTTGAGTCGTTCCTTTGCCAAGTGTTCGTTCAAGTGCAGGCACAAGAATGTCGGAGACAAGAGTGGATTTTCCTGAACCTGAAACGCCGGCTATGGCGACGAAAGCTCCCAATGGAATGCTTACGTCGACATGGCGCAAGTTGTGTTCGGCAGCGCCTCGGATGACGAGTCTCGGCGTGTTTAGAGACACGGGCTTGGGTGCTGGGCGTGTGACGCGTCGGCGTCCAGACAGATAAGCACCAGTTAGGGTCTTGGCGTTGAGAACGTCACGAGTATTCCCGTCGAAGACAATTTGTCCACCTGCGTTTCCTGAACCTGGACCAAGGTCTATCAACCGGTTGGCTGCAAGCATGACTTGGGGGTCGTGTTCTACAACAACGAGTGTGTTGCCGGCTTCGGTAAGCTTGCGCATGATGGTATTTACGCGATGCATGTCACGAGGGTGCAAGCCAATCGAAGGTTCGTCCAGCACGAAGAGCGTGTTGACTAGCGCAGTCCCAAGTGCGGTTGTGAGACTTACGCGCTGTACTTCACCGCCCGAGAGTGTTCTGCTTTGACGGTCGAGAGTCAGATATCCAACTCCAACGTCGCAAAGGAATGTAAGACGGGTTCCGATTTCGTCTAGCAACATCCGTTCTGCTTCGTTGACGTTGTTTCGGCGTTCTTTGAAGAAGTTACGCAGATCCTCAATGGGGAGCGTCATGAGCTCGTGGTAATTGAAACCTGGAAGGTCTGCATAGGCCTTCTCGGATAAGGTCGCGCCTAGGGGTTTGAAGATGCCACCTTCACTTGTCTTCGAAAGGGTTGCTTGTTTTTCTTGCTGTGTGCCATATCGCCAGAAAAGTGAAGGCTGCTTCAGGCGAGAGCTACCGCACGTAGGGCAACTTGTATATGAGCGATAGCGAGAGAGGAGCATGCGTACATGCATCTTATAGGCCTTGCTCTCGAGCCATTCGAAAAAGCGTTCAATGCCGTACCACTGAGTGCGCCAATTGCCTGTCCAATCATTTCCGCCCTTCCAGATCCATTGTTTTTCTTCGTCGGTAAGCTCTTCGTAGGGAGTTTGCGTGCGAATGCCACGCTTGGCGGCATAGGCAAGCATTTCGTTTTCACAATCCTTGAAGGCGTTCGTGGTCCAAGGTTTGATTGCTCCTTCTGCAAGCGTTTTTGATGGGTCGGGAATGACTAGCGAGGGATCGACAGTAATGATGCGTCCGAATCCGCGGCAGTTGTCGCATGCGCCAACGGGAGAGTTGAAGCTGAAGAGAGAAGGAGAGGGGCGCGAGAAGGGACGATTGCAATCCGCGCATGTGAAGCCCTGAGTATATGGAGCGAGAAGGCTTGAGCCGTCTTCGGTTTTTAGACGCACGGCCATTGTCCCTGCACCTTTCTCAAGCGCTTGTTCAATGGCTTCAATTGCGCGGCTTCTGTCAACCGTTGAGACGCGAAAACGGTCTGCAACAACCGTGAGGATCGTGCCGTCCTTCACGGAACGCCGTTCTTCAATTCGTGTAAAGCCTTGAGCTGAAAGGCCGGCTTCGGCTGTCTCGAGGTTGAGTTCAACCGGTACTTTGATGTCGAAGGTAATGAGAATGCGGCTCTCTAGTCCGTTTGGGATCAGTTTGAGACGCTCAATAAGATCGGCCCAGATGGTTTGCGGAGTATGCTCGATAACATGACGGCCGCAGCTCGGACAGTAGAGTGAGGCGTGATGCGCAAAAAGCAGCTTTATATGGTCGTTGAGCTCCGTCATTGTTCCGACCGTGGAACGCGATGTGCGCACAGAACTGTTCTGGTCGATGGCGATCGCGGGCGGCACGCCTTCAATGCGATCAACGTGCGGGCGATCCATGCGGTCAAGAAATTGGCGTGCGTACGGGCTGAAGGTTTCAACGTAGCGGCGTTGCCCCTCAGCATAGAGTGTGTCGAATACGAGCGAACTCTTGCCAGAGCCGGAGAGACCGGTCACGACGGTGAAATCTCCGTTACGCAGATCTAGGTCGAGGTTCTTCAGGTTGTTTTGTCGAGCTCCGCGGATGCGGATCAGGCTTTCGTTGGACGCGGTGTCGGTCATGCTCTGTCATTCCAGTTGGAGAGGTGCTCTATGCAGACTACATTAAGTGCAGGGTAAAAGTGCGTCCCGTTGATGTCGGTTATTTTCTGCCATAGGCGATAGTTACATCTGCTTACATTCATCTTTACGCTTTCCTGAAAAGTATGGTATAGTTCTGCTTCTCCACTTCTAGGGGGGATTAGCTCAGCTGGGAGAGCGCTTGCATGGCATGCAAGAGGTCAGCGGTTCGATCCCGCTATCCTCCACCACGATTAAGGTCCCTATCGTCTAGAGGCCTAGGACACGACCCTTTCACGGTCGGTACCGGGGTTCGAATCCCCGTGGGGACGCCAGTTGCAAAGCCCGACAGGTTAGCGCCTGCCGGGCTTTTGGCTATTTATGAGAGGGTATGTTTTTCTACTCTTTCAAAATCTGGGGGATTAGCTCAGCTGGGAGAGCGCTTGCATGGCATGCAAGAGGTCAGCGGT
>JAXZEJ010000273.1:0-6132 GCA_037424205.1 bacterium
CGGGATCATTAAGAGGAACCAGAGAGAAGCGACGCCCCAAAAAAAGAACATGAAGCCGTTCTGCAGACGGCCGGTGAGCTTCACTCCCATGAGGTTCGAAACCGTGAAGGCCGCCGTTACGAAAACGGCAAGGCTTGCGTCGCCGATCGGGAGAGCCAGGCCGCAGGCGGAAAGTAGCGTCTTGAAGTAAAAGGAGAAGGCGAGCGCCTCGCCGCCCGTCACTGCCACGAGCGAAATGATGAAGTTCCAGCCGGCCAGCATGCCTGCCACGCGCCCGAGGCCGAGAGACGCAAACTGGTAGGTGCCGCCGGCATAGGGAAGGGCTGAGCCCATTTCCGCATAAAGAAGCGCCGGATAGATGGAAACGGCCAGCGCAAGGAGCGTCGCCAGAATGACAGCGCTTCCGAGGTCGCCCACGACGCTGGAACCAACCGTGAAGAGGCCGACGCCGATGACGGAGCCTGCGGTGATTGTGACGGCCTCCCGCAACCCGAAGGTGCGCAAAAGGCCGCCGGTAGTTGGTTGAGCTGATGATCCGGACATGATGATCCTCCCAGATTGGGATTGATGAAACGCAAGGTGAAGGGATTTGCGCCTGATGGTCCTAGAGCGCCGAAATCCATGCTAGTCCCGAAAAGAAAGGCAGAAACGAACAAAACTCGTTTGCGGGAGGAGAAAGTGCCTAGGCGCTGCTTGCTTTGAGCAATAAAGCCTCAAAGAAGCGTAGCTGCTATGTCTTCCGGGCTTTCGACATCAACGTAAAAGCACTCGGTTGACAAAAATTTCGACTTTGAAAGCCCATACGGTGTCTAAAGTAGACGATTAGAGCCCATTGCAAGGATCTTCACATCCCCACGCTCTCGTTTTGGTGTTTTTCTTGAAATTCGTCGTTGCGCAAAAACCAATATGGGTTTGTGCAGCACATGAACGGTAGACTAAATTACCCGTTCGGGTTCTGATTGGAAAGATGCGACAAATTGCAGTTCCACGTCAAGAATCGGTATTTTCCCTCCCGCAGAAACGTAAGGTACGTTTATGGAACGATAATGACGGCACCCAAATTTCGAAAGGAAAGGATCAAAGCCATGCACCATGAGAATCCGCATCCGATGCGCCGCACGGACCGTCTTGCGTCGGAGGACTTTGCCCGCCGCACGGCAAGCGAAGCCCCCTACGGGATGCTTCTGACGGCAACGCCCGACGGTGAGCCCTACGGCGTGCCGGTCTCGCCCGTTCTTGAGGACGACAAGATCTATTTTCACGCGGTGAAGGGCACAGGCCGCAAGTTCGAGAATCTTTCAAAGAATCCGAAGTGCGCAATGGTGTTCGTCAGCATGACGTCGCCCGACGAAACTGCGTTTTCGATGAACTACCGCTCGGCGGTCTTTGAAGGCAGGGCGACGCTCGTCACGGACGAAGTGGAGAAGATGCACGCCCTGTGGCTCATCGGCGAGCGTTGGGCCGGCAGTCAGACGATTGACAAGCGCCGCACCGTGATTGAGGGCAGCATGGCGCTCGCGGACGTCTGGCGCATCGACGTCGACATTATTGCGGGCAAGACCCGCGAAACAAGAAGGTAACGAGCCGATTCCTTCAGAACTTCGGGAAGGCCTCTGCGGCCTCGAAGTGAACGTAGATGCCGGTCGACGGATGTGGAATCGTAAGCTCCGCCGCATGGAGGCAGAGCCGCGATGACTTTTCCTCAGCCAGAATCCCGCGGCTGCCGTAGAAGCTGTCTCCGTCGATCGGAAGGCCGATGCCGGCGGCATGCGCGCAGTGAACGCGCAGCTGGTGCGTGCGTCCGGTCTCGGGCCAGAGATTGACATACGCCTTTTCCCTGCCGTCAGGCATAACTTCAATGCGCAGGAGCTCCCAGTCGGTGGCGGCGGGCTTGCCGCCGTGCGCCTCTGTCAGCACGCACTGGCGAGGACGGTCGAGCTTGTTCAAGGCAAGCGGTAGATCGATGCGGCCCGACTTCATCGCGGGCACGCCTTCAAGTCTTGCCACATAGCGCTTCATCGCGAGCCCCTCGCGGAATGATTCGTGAAGCGCCTTTTCGGCCTTGAGATGGCGGGCAAAAAGCAAGACGCCCGACGTATCCATGTCGAGGCGGTGCACGATGCGAAGGGGGCCGTACGTCTTTTCCAGGATCTCCTTCGCGGACGTCGTCTCGCGGACGCCGGGGACGGATGAGAGGCGCGTGGGCTTGTCGATCACGACGATGTCATCGTCCGCATGAAGCACCGTCAGGGAATTGAATTGATCTTCCGAGGCGATTGCGGGCACGGGCGCCGCCGGGAGTCCGGCGACAAGCCTTTCATAAAGCCACTTCGCTGCGGCTCTCGGCGGATAGAAGGTGCCGTCAAAGCGTATCTCGTGTGCCGGCGATTCGCCGCACCACCATTCGGCCATGCCGATGATCCGCCCGGTCCGAGCCCCCCTCAGCCTCTCGACGTTCCATTTGGAAATCAGCGCAACGACGGGGCTTGAAAGGGCATCCGTAACGGCAAAGCGCCAGAACGCCTTGCGGGCCTCAAGCTCGCGGCCGCCCTGCATTTCGGGCAGATCGGGGTAGGGCGCGAACATGTCCTTCAGAAAGTCCCTCACCGTCAGGGAGGCGCCGTTGCCGTCGACGAGCGTATTGTCGAGCACGGCTTCGCGGGGCATGCCGGGCCAGAGCATTTCCTCCGTCAGGGTCGTCCAGCTGTGTCCGACGCCGCGCGAAGCGGGCTCGAACGCATAGTCCGCATGCTCACCCGCCTCGTCCTCCCAGACAAGAACGCCGGCGCGTCCGTTGAAACCCGCGGGAACGGGCGCAAGCCGCGCATGGCGACAAACCGTCTCGGAAGGCGGCACGGCGAAGGGGGAAGGGAAGAGAGGAGAATCCATGGAATGTTGAATCTCTGTAAAAGGGCTGGAATGGGATTTTACAGGCTTGAGCGAACAGACGGCCGTTCCATAAAAGCCTCAGCCATAAACTTCGGTTCTAAGTGTTTATACTGATTTTCTTTTCATTTCATATGTGTTTATACCTCAGGCGAATCTCGTGAAGGGTATAGTTTTCAGCTTCCCCGTCGTCATTGCGGGACGTCAGCAACGTCCGCAATCGATTGAAAAGAGGCCGTAAAGAGCCTCTTTCCCCACTCACAGGAGACTAATCCATCATGACAAAGCGTTTAAGCCGCGTGTTCAAAATGGCCCAGCCCATTTTGCACGGCTCGCTCATCAAGCAGATTCTTGTCGGCCTCGTGCTCGGCGCTGCTCTTGCCTACTTCTGGCCCGAAGGCGCCAAGAACGTCGGCATTCTCGGCACGATCTTCGTGACGGCCCTCAAGGGCGTCGCTCCGATCCTTGTCTTCGTGCTCGTGACGAGCGCCATTGCGAACTCCTCCATGTCGACGGATCTTCACATCCGTCCCGTCATTGCGCTTTATCTTCTGTCGACCTTCGGGTCCGCGCTGATTTCCGTTGCCGTGAGCTTCATGTTCCCGACGACGATCACGCTTGCGACCGCCGCTCAGGGCGCAGCGGCTCCGGGCGAAGTCTCCCAGGTGCTCACGCAGCTTCTTCTCAACGTGGTTGACAATCCCGTCCGCGCCATCGCCAACGCCAACTACATCGGCATTCTGGCCTGGGCCGTCGCCGTGGGCCTGATTCTTCGCAAGGGCCGCGAAGAAACCCGCATCGTGCTCGGCGACGCCTCGTCCGCCGTTTCCGGGATCGTTCAGATCGTGATCCGCTTTGCGCCGATCGGCATTTTCGGCCTCGTCTCCCAAACGCTCGCCACCGAAGGCTTCCAGGTCATGCTCGAGTATGCCCAGCTTCTGGGCGTGCTTCTCGGCGCCATGTTCTTCGTGGCCCTGGTGCTCAACCCGATGATCGTCTGGATGGCCACGCATGAAAATCCGTATCCGGTCACGCTGATGTGCCTTCGCGAGTCCGGCGTCTCCGCCTTCTTCACGCGTTCCTCGGCCGCCAACATTCCGGTCAACATGGAAATCTGCCGCCGCCTGAAGCTGCCGGAATCCACCTATGCGATCTCGATCCCGGTGGGCTCCACGATCAACATGGCCGGCGCCGCCGTGACGATCACGGTCATCACGCTTTCCGCCGCGCATTCCCTCGGCATTGAAGTCTCGCTCTTCTCGGCGATCTTCCTCTCCATCATCGCGAGCGTCTGCGCAGCCGGCACGTCCGGCGTTCCGGGCGGCTCCCTGATGCTGATTCCGCTCGCCTGCGGCCTCTTCGGCATCGACCAGGACACCGCCATGCAGGTTGTGGCCGTCGGCTTCATCATCAGCGTGCTTCAGGACTCGACCGAAACGGGGCTCAACTCCTCTTCCGACGTCCTCTTCACGATTGCCGCATGCCGTCGTGCCGAACGTTTGAAAGGCTCGCACTGAGGCTGATGTAAACGGAGTGCGCAAAACGCCTGAAAAATCAGTAGAATAGGGCGTTTTGCCTATAGAGGTTGATCCAAAGCCCTCTTTTGCAGACTCCGAATTCGGGCGCGGACGGAACGCCTTACTCTGTCCGCGCCTTTTTGCAACCCTAAAAATCGCATTTCCCATGAACACGACCAACAGCGCCCCCGAGGCCCCCCTCGTACGCGAGAACGAGCAGCCCCAATTCGAAAGAACCATGAAGGCCCGTCATCTGATCATGCTGTCTCTAGGCGGCGTGATCGGAACGGGCCTTTTCTTCAACACGGGCTTCGTGATCGGCCAGACGGGCGCCTTCGGCACCGTAGTTGCGTATCTGATCGGCGCTCTCGTCGTCTATCTCGTCATGCTTTCGATGGGCGAGCTGTGCGTTGCTCTCCCGCACACGGGGAGCTTCCATCTCTACGCCACGAAGTTCATCGGTCCGCGCACCGGCTTTACGGTGACATGGCTCTACTGGGTGACGTGCACGGTGAGCGTGGGCACGTCGCTCACGGGGGCAGGTCTTACCATGCAATACTGGTTCCCGAACGTGGACGTCTGGATATGGTGTCTGGCTTACTGCTTCCTGATTCTCGGCATGAACGTCTTCACGACGAAGTTCTTTGCCGAAGGCGAATTCATCTTCTCGCTCATCAAGGTCATTACGATTCAGGTCTTCATCATCGCGGGCGGCCTGGCCGTTTTCGGCGTGATTCCGCTCTCCGACGGATCTCCGGCCCCGTACTTCCACAATCTGACGGACGGCGGCCTCTTCCCGAAGGGCCTTATGCCGCTGCTCACCACGATGATTGCGGTCAACTTCGCGTTCTCGGGCACCGAATTGATCGGCGTGGCCGCCGGCGAAACGCAGAATCCCGAGAAGGTGATTCCGATGGCCGTTCGCACGACGGTGGTGCGCCTGGTGCTTTTCTTCATCGGCACGATCGTGATTCTCGCCGCGCTCCTTCCGATTGAGGAGGCCTCCATTCTCAAGAGCCCGTTCGTGACGGTGTTCGAACGCATCGGCATTCCGTACGCTGCCGACCTCTTCAACTTCGTGATTCTCACGGCCGTGATCTCCGCCGCCAACTCGAACCTCTACGCCGCGGGCCGCATGATCTGGGCCCTCGCACACGACGGCATGCTCCCGGCCTGGGCCAGCAAGCGCACAAAGCGCGGCCTTCCGGTCAACGCCATCATGATCTCCATGCTCGGCGGCTGGCTTGCGCTCTTTACGTCCGTCTTCGCCGCCGACACGGTGTTCGTGGTGCTCACAGCCATCGTCGGCTTCTCGGTCGTGGCCGTCTGGGTCGCCATCAGCGTCGCCCACATCGGCTTCCGCCGCCGGCTCAAAGCCGAAGGCAAGACCGTCAAGGACCTCGCCTGGCACGCGCCGCTTTATCCGATCGTACCGATCCTTGCGATCATTCTCTGCTCCGTCGCCTTCATCGGCCTTCTGTTCGATCCGGAACAGCGCCTCGCGCTTTACTTCGGCGTACCTTTCGCCGCCGCCTGCATGATCCTGTACCCGTACATTGCACGCGGCCGCGAAGCCCGCATCAAGGCCGCCTGCGAAGCCTCGGAACGTTAAGGCCGTCGCCTGCAACCGCACCATAAAACTGAGCCCCGTTCATCCTGCCGATGAGCGGGGCTCTTGTGGTGTGCCAGGCATGGGCACAATCTAACGGGTGGAAGTCCCGAGCGCAGG
>JAXZEJ010000274.1:0-5155 GCA_037424205.1 bacterium
GCCGTTGGCAGTTACGCGGCTCATGTTGTACATGGTGCTCGCTACAGTGGCCTTGATGCGGGTGTCGACGGCGGCAGCGTTGAGTGCAAAGCCGCCCCAGCCGCAGATGCCGAGAATGCCGACGTGATCGGCATCAACTTCTTCACTGGTGACGAGATAGTCGACGGCTGCGCTGAAGTCTTCGGTGCAGAGGTCGGGACTGGCAATGTGACGGGGCTCGCCTCCGCTTTCGCCGGTAAAGGACGGATCAAAAGCGATCGTCAAGAAGCCTGCGGCGGCAAGACGCTGGGCATAGAGCCCGGATGACTGTTCCTTGACGGCGCCGAAGGGGCCCGAGACCGCGATGGCGGGAAGCCTGCCGGCGGCGTTCGCGGGCTTGTAGAGATCGGCGGCAAGCAGAATGCCAAAGCGATTCTTGAAGACAATCTTGCGATGCGAAACTGTCGGATCGGCAGGAAAGACCTTGTCCCATTCGTTTGCAAGAGCGAGGCCGTTCGTGGTGGTCGAGGCGACGGCCCCGGCCTCGGTCTCGGCAATTGCGCCGGATGTCATGAGGCTGAGAGAAGAGGCAGTAATGAATGTGCGTCGGTTCATGACAACTCCATTTGTTTTTTTGAACAAGTTCATGCTAGGAGTTGATCCGAGGTATTTCAAATACTTATTATTGTCGTGTGGACATAATTAAAAGGCATGGTTTCAATATGGATCTTCGTTCATTGCGTTTTTTTCTTGCCGTTGCTCGTGAGAAAAGCTTCATGAGGGCGGCAGAGGTTCTGCATCACACGCAGCCCAACATCACCCGCACCATCAAGGCGCTGGAGGAGGAACTCGGAGGGGCGCTGTTCATTCGTTCGCCGCGAGGCGTCGCCCTGACGCCCAAGGGCGAAATCCTTCTCAGGCGTGCGTCGGAAATCACGGATATGTTTGATCAAACACAACGCGAGCTTTCGAGGCCTGATAAGGAGGGCTGCGTGACGGGCGATGTTCATCTGGCTGCCGGCGAAACCGTCCACATGGACAAGATTGCGGCCGTGATGGCTCGCGTGCGGAATGAATGTCCCGGCATCAGGTTTCATGTTCACAGCGCAAACGGCGAGGAGGTGGCCAGACGGATTGATCTCGGGTTGTGCGATCTTGGGCTTGTTTTCGAGCCGTTCAACGTGACGGCGTATGCTCATCGGCGCTTGCCGTGGAATGAAAAGTGGGGCGTTCTTGTCTGCCCTGATCATCCCTTGGCCGGAAAGGAAGGAATTGCTCCTGCTGATCTTCGCCATCAACACTTGATTGTCAGCGACCAGATGTGGAAAAACCGGATGTTTGAAGGCTGGTATGGAGATGGCGTGGACCAGCTTGATATTGCGGCGAGCTACAACCTGGTGACGTCCGGACGGCAGATGATGAGGGCCGGAGTCGGCGTTCTTTTGGCTTTTGACGGTCTGGCCGGATCGGATGAAAGCCTGCGCTTCATTCCGTTGTCGCCCATCCTTCAGGCGGCGCCTTATCTCATCCGAAAGCGAGGCGTTCCGGTCGCACAGCCTGTTCGTGTTTTTCTTGACGCCTTGAGCTCATTGTTTGAGACAGACTTTGTTTCCCAGTAAAGGTGCCCGGTTTCCAAAAAGAAGTTCGCCCGCTTGATTCAAGCGGGCGAATTGGTTTTGAGATGGTTGCCGTTGTCAAATGCCGGAATCGACAAGCTTGAAGGCGTCGACGTCGAACAGTCCGAGAGACGTCAGTTTGAGGTGCGGAATGACGGGCAGTGCGAGGAAGCTGAGCGTCATGAAGGCATCGCTGTCCTTCGTGATGCCGAAGTGCTCGTAGGCGAGCGACGTCAGGCGGCGGATGCCGTCTGCAGCCTCCTCGGGCGTTCTGTCGCTCATGAGCCCGGCCACGGGGAGCGGGAGCGAGTCAAGGACCTTGCCGTGCGAGACCATCACGATGCCGCCGTGGAGCTTGGCAACGGTTTCTACTGCGAGGCGCATGTCCGCCTCGCAGTCTCCGGCCACGACGATGTTGTGCGAATCGTGCGAGACGCTCGTCGCAACGGCGCCGTTGCGCAGGCCGTAGGAGGGATCCAGAAGCGCCACGCCGACATGCCCGGTTGCATGATGGCGCTCGACGACGGCGAGCTTGATGAGTCCCGGATTGTCGGCGAGATTCACGCAGCCGTTGACGTCGGTGTTGACGCAGACCGTCTTGTTTGTCGTGATGAGTGAATGCGGCAGGAGGCCGATCATGCGCGCCTTGCCCGACGGGGCCTTCAGGTCGAAGGAATGCCGGTTCAGCGGTGCAATGCGGACGGTGTCGCCCATGAAGCTGCGAACGGTCGGCTCGGGAAGGCTTGCGGCCATCTTCCTGTCACGGGCGATCAGTCGGCCTTCAGTCCAGACGGCGGCGGGTTCAAAGCCGGAGAGATCGTCGACGAGCACCAGGTCGGCTCGGCGTCCCGGGGCAATCGCGCCGCGATCGTGCAGGCCGTAGCATTCGGCCGTATTGAGCGTAGCCATGCGAACGGCGTCGATCGGATTAAGTCCGCGTTCGACGGCCTGGCGGAGCAGGCTTGCAATGTGGCCGCGCTCAAGGGTGTCCGCCGCGTGTCGGTCGTCCGTACAGAAGGTGCACCGGCGGGTCATGGCCGGCGTCAGATCCTTGACAAGTGCGGAGAGATTTCTCGCGAGCGAGCCTTCGCGGATGGACACGTACATGCCGAGCTCGATGCGTTCCTTCAATTCGTCGGTTGTCGAGCATTCATGGTCCGTCATGATGCCGTGGGCGGCATACGCTTCAAGGTCGGGGCCGGTGAGAAGCGGTGCATGGCCGTCGACGGGCTTGCCAAGGCGCCGGGCTGCTTCGACCTTTCGAAGCACTTCGGGATCGCCGGCGAGAAGTCCGGGAACGTTCATGAGTTCGCCGAGGCCGAAAATATCGGGATTCGCGAGAAGCCGTTCAACGGCTTCGGCATTGAGCGTGGCGCCCGTTTCTTCAAACGGGAGCGCGGGCACGCACGACGGAACCATGAGCTTCACCGAGAGCGGAAGATTTCGAACTGCTTCAAGCAGGCCGAGCACGGCTCTTTCGCCGCCGACGTTGGCGATTTCATGCGGGTCTGCGATGACGGTGGTTGTGCCCATCGGAAGCACCAGTGCGGCAAAGCCGATCGGTGCAAGCATGGATGACTCGATGTGGACGTGGGAATCAATGAGTCCGGGAAGCAGAAAGCGGCCTTGGCCGTCAAAGCGCTCCTTCGCGTCTCGAGGCTCGAATCCGATGATTCGGCCTTCATGCACGGCAACGCCGCCCGGGCGAATTTCGCCGGTGAAGACGTCGACGATGCGGACGTTGTCGATGAATAGATCTGCCGTGATCATGAGGACCTCCCGGGATTCTTTAGCGTCATGCCTGCCTGCCTGCGCGCATGTCTTGTCTTAATTTTAGACAGCATCACGGTTGTTTTCGAAAAGGTGGTTTGAGGATACAAAAAAAGTGCGGTGAGATTCATTTCGGCAATGCCGAAAATGTCTGCACCGCACTTGGCGTGTGGCCTGCTGGAGGGAGGCGGCCTTGAAGGCCGCCGGCTCTCAGGAAGAATTACTTGATGCCGAAAACGAGTTCGGCGATCTGAACGGCGTTCGTCGCGGCGCCCTTGCGGATCTGGTCGGCGCAGCAGAAGAGCGTGAGCGAGCGGTTGAACGCGGCTTCGTCGGCGGAGAGGTCGCGGCGGACGCGGCCGACGTAGACGAGATCCTGGTCGCTCGTGAGAAGCGGCATCGGGAACTTCGCGTTTTCGGGTTCGTCCCAGAGCACGACGCCGGGGGCTTCGGCAAGAAGTTCGCGGGCCTTTTCGGGCGTGATGTCCTTTTCAAACTCAAGCGTGATGGCTTCGGAGTGGGAGCGCATGATGGGCACGCGAACGCAGGTGCAGGCGAAGCGGATCGAGTCGTCGTGGAGCATCTTGCGGCCTTCGTTCTGCATCTTCATCTCTTCCGAGGTGTAGCCCAGGTCATTGAAGCCGCCGATCTGCGGGATCAGGTTGTAGGCGATCGGATAGGGGAAGCAGGAGCCTTCGGCTCGCTTGCCGTCGGCGGCCTTGACTTCGGCCTCGAGCGCGTCGATGCCGGCCTTGCCTGCGCCGGAGACGGCCTGATAGGTGGAGACCACCATGCGGCGGATGTTGGCGTAGCGGTGAAGGGCGTTCACGGCGGTGAGACCGATGATGGTCGCACAGTTGGGATTGGCGATGAGGCCCTTGGAGAGCTTCACGTCTTCGGGGTTCACTTCGGGAATGACGAGCGGAACGTCCGGATCAAGACGGAAGGCGCTCGAGTTGTCGACGACGTGGATTCCCATTTTGGCGGCGTCGGGCAGGAACTGCATGGCGACGGGATTGTCGGCGGCGCCGAGCAGAAGATCAAGGCCCTTGAAGGCTTCGAGGCTTGCCTCCTGAACGACGATGTCCTTGCCTTCGTAGTTGATTACCTTGCCTGCGGAGCGGGCGCTGCCGAAGAGGCGCAGTTCGGAAATGGGGAACTTGCGTTCGGCGAGGACGATTCGCATCTGTTCGCCGACGGCGCCGGTTGCGCCGAGAATGCCGACTTTGTAGCTGGCCATGATGAGGGTCTCCTGTCAAGCGTTCTTAATCTGCCGGGCCTGCATGTCGCTTGCTTCGGCAGAGAAGGTTTCGTAAAGGGCGGCGACGGCGCGTTCGAAGTCCTTGTTCTCGACGCCGACGATGATGTTGAGCTCCGCGCTGCCCTGGGCGATCATGCGGACGTTGATGCCGGCATTGCCGAGAGCCGTGAAGAGGCGGGCGGAGGTGCCCGGGCGGGAGTTCATGTTGCGGCCCACGGTTGCGATCAGGGCGAACGGTTCGGTGAGGCGGATGGTATCCGGCTTCATCGTTTCCTGAATGCGGGCGATGATCTCATAGATGTTCTGCTTCACGTCCTTGTTGGCGACGACGACGGAGAAGCTGTCGATGCCGGACGGAAGATGCTCGACCGAGACGTGGTACTGTTCGAGAATCGAGAGGACCTCGCGCACGAAGCCCACGCGGTTGGACATGTTCTTCTTCGAGATTTCGATGGAGACGAAGTCCTTCTTGCCGGCAATGCCGGTGACGAGCGGAGCAGTCGGGTCGGCCGGGATCTTGTCGCGAACG
>JAXZEJ010000275.1:0-3945 GCA_037424205.1 bacterium
GGGGTGGCACTAAAGTGCTACACACCTCTTAGATCGGGTGTGGTGAACATGCGTGACTCATTTTTGTAATGATCTGCCGCAGGCCTTGAGGGCAGGGCCTGCGGACCGGCGGGTTTTAGGCAAGTTCGGGCTTGGCGAAGCGTCGGTTTTCCAAAACCGGGAGCGAGGCGCGGGTGGTGTCCACGAGATCATGGTCGATCTCGGTGAACAGCAGCTCGTCCGTGACGCCCGCCTGGGCCGTTACGACGCCGAGCGGACTTACGACCTTGGAGGAGCCGATGTTGACGGGGCCGCATTCGGAGACGGCGGCGACCCAGCAGGTGTTCTCAAGCGCGCGGGCGCGCACGTTGACGTCCCAGTGCATTTCCTTGAGGGGGCCCTTCACCCATGCGGCGGGGAGAACCAGAAGGTCCGCGCCGTCGAGCGCAAGGCGCCGGGCGAGCTCCGGAAAGCGAACGTCGTAGCAGGTCATGAAGCCCGCAGTGAACGGGCCGATCCTGACGAGTCCGGGCACTTCGCTGCCGGGCTTCACGTTGTCGCTTTCCTTCGCCTTGAAGGCGTCGTAGAGATGGAGCTTCGTGTAGACGAGCTCAAGCTTCCCGTTGCGGGCGACGATCAGGTCGTTGTGCACGCGGTCTTCGCCCGGCACCTTGATGTGTACGGTGCCGGCGACGGCGATGTCGCGGCCTTCGGTCGCCTTGACGAGTCCCGTGACGAAGGGGCCGTCGAGCGCTTCGGCATGGTCGCGCGACCAGGCGGCAAAGCCGGGCTTTCGGGCGATGATGCCTTCGGGAAGGACGAGGAGCTTTGCGCCCGCCTCATCGGCGCGCGCAATCAGATCCCGGACGATTGCCAGATTCTCTTCGCCCGTTTCCTTCACGAAGAACTGGGCAAGTGCGATTTTCATGCGGTTCACAGGCGGAATTCCTTCGGAAAGAGCTTGTCGGCGGTGTTGAGGTGCTCGGTGAGGTGCTGCTCCCAGGCTTCGCGACAGAAGTCGTCGACCATCTTTTTGTTGGCTTCGAACCCGTAGGCGTCATAGTCTTCGCCGAGCAGCCTGCCTTCGTCGATCAGGTCCTTGATGATCCAGGGCGTCGTTTCGGCATAGCGGCGACGCTTTTCGCGCCACAGCTTGCGGGATGCGTCGAGCGCTTCGCACAGGGCCTTGACCGCCCACGGGTTGGCGCGCACGAAGCTTTCCTTCATGGCGAGAATGTGAATGCCCGGAACGTAGCCCGTTTCCTTGAAGTAGGCCGCTTCATGAGCCTTGAAGTCCTCGACGACGGGACGAAGGCCGAGGACGCCGGACGTGAAGTAGCCTTTCGGCATGAAGGCCTGGAACATGGCGTCGATTTCGCCCGAGTGGAGCATGTCGACAAGGGGCTTCTCATCGGGCTCGTGCGTGATGTTCGAGCCGTTCCAAAACTGTTTGCCGCGGTTGGGCTCAACGGCGTCGGCGGAGGTGCAGCGCGTGAGCACCCAGTTGATCTTGTCGCAGTCGACGCCTTCGCGGCGGAGCAGGGCGCGCGTCCACGTGTTGCCTGAATCCTGCCAGCCGGAAAGACCGATGGTCTTGCCTTCGAGGTCCTTGAGGGACTTGAGCGGCGAATCCTGCACCGTCACGATGTTGCGGGTGCGAAAGCCCCGCATGATGAAGAAGGGCACCGCAACAATGCCCCGGGCCGTGCCCTGATCGATGCGGAGGTTGTAGCGCGAGAGGCTCATTTCGGCGGCATCCGCTTCATCGTCGTCCGCCACGTTGTCAATGAGCTGCTTGACGCGCGTGGTTTTGATGTCGAGCTTGTCGGAAGCAACGTCGCCAAGAAGAAGCGGCGTCCAGAAATCCCAGTCGCGAACCTTGAGGCTGAGGGGTGTTTTCATGGTTCCAAATCCTTTTTCATGTGCGTTTGAAATTGGTGCGACGCCCTGCATTGGTGCACGGAAAGGTGTCGAAATGGTGCGGATTCATGCGGGGCGGGAGACGCTTTTTAATTTTTGGCGGCGCCCGCCTTGTTCATGGCGGGTTCGGCGAGGATGTTGTTGTCAAGGCCCCACTTCTTCATGATGAGTTCGTAGGTGCCGTTCTTGTGCAGGATTTTGAAGGCCTCGAGAATGACGGGGCCGAGCTCGCTGCCCTTGGCGACGACGGCGCCCTGATAGAGGTCGCCGAAGCCGTTCTTGTGGCCGGCGGCCGCGATTTCAAGATGCTCCTTGTCCTGGTTTACGAAGTAGGTGAGCGGCGCCTGAGAGGAGAAGAAGGCGTCGGCGCGGCCCGAACGGACGGCGAGAAGCGGCGCGGCCTGGCCTTCGAAGCTCATGATCTTCACGGCGGGCTTGCCTTCCTTGACGCAGATCTCGCTCTGCTTCTTCATCGTTCGTTCCGCAGACCCTGTGGCCATGACGGAAACGCGAAGACCGCAGGTGTCTGCAATATCATTCACCTTTTTGGGATTGCCCTTGGCAACGGCGAAGACGACGTATTCCTGAACATAGTCGATGAAGTCGTTCTGCTTTTCACGGTCCGGGAAGTCGCCGACGGGTGCGATGGAGACGTCGTAGCGGTTGGAGCGGATGCCGAGAAGCACGGCGGAGAGGCCCTGCAGCGGCGTGTGCACGACCTTGAGTCCGAGAATTTCGCCGATGGCCTTCGAGAAGTCGGCCGTGGCGCCGTCGAGCTCGCTGCTGCTCTTGGTGATCGAATACGGAACGAACGTGCCGTTGACGGCGTTGCGAAGCACGCCGGCCGTGCGGATCGCCTCGGGCACGCGGGCGGCAAGCGCCTTGTCATAGGTCTGGACGGGAATGTCGGCTGCAAGCGCGGCGCCGACGGCAAGAGAGAGCGCGGAGGCGGCAAGCGTCTTTTTGAGTGAGATCATTTGTTGTTCTCCATTTTTGATGATCAGGCCCGCAGTGCGCCGAGGAGCGGCCGCGGCCTGTATGGAAAATATCAAGCAAATGCCGTGCCAAATGCGCTGTCGCGCAAAGGAAACGATGCCGACTTCGATTGCCCGGGGAGAAAATGGAGGACAAAAAATGTATATGAGGACAATTTCGTCCTCACCCTCTATGATGAAAAGGACGGGGCCCGGTACGCATCCAGACCGCGTACGTTTTTTTGCTAAAACGTTTGTACGCTAAGAGCGTCAAAAAATTGCGGCTAGGTTTTTCGCACCCCATATTGCTCTCCCGCGGCAGACAACTCCGTTGTCAGCCGCGGTGTAGGCGCGTGAAAAAATGAGTGCTCCTGTCCAATCAAGAGCATCATCACTTTTCTCTTCACCGGTGTTACGTCCGGGTCCCGTCAAAAGCCCCTTTTCATTTCGCAGGAGGGACTATGGGTCATTCTAAAACACGGGCTTACCAAAGCATAGTTTCAAAGGAAGAAGCAACTCAGCGCATTATCAACGTTGCTCATGTTTCCGCCATTGGCGTAGACGTCCATCTGAATCTTCTTGTCTGCGCGTATCAAGCCAGTACCGAAGGAGAGATCATCACCGAAATCCGAGAATTCGGTGCGTCATACAGTCAGCTTGAATCCTTCGCCAGTTGGTGTGCGGAGAAGCAGCCGGAGATCGTTCTCATGGAGTCCACCGGTGTCTTGTGGCAGTCGCCATACGCCGCTCTGGAAGCTCACGGCTTCACCAGCGACCGTCTGGCTTTGGTCAATGCAAGAGATGTCAAGGCCGCAATGGGGCGCAAGACCGACAGAGAGGACGCAATTCGATTGGCCGAATTTGCACGAATTGTCAAGTGATTTTAGAGATGACCCCTCTTTCAACAAAAATATTGCCCCCCTTGCAAGGTGAAAAATCAGCCGAGGAATCGGTGAAATAGGGCTGCTTGACAATGCCGAGTAAACGCCTAGCCGATGGCATACATGATCGGCGAGAATGCAAAGGGGTGCATTTCGCACCCCTTTCATGTGTAACATGTACCGTTACAGTA
>JAXZEJ010000276.1:0-7737 GCA_037424205.1 bacterium
CGAGGAAGGTGCCGAGCAGACAGAGCGCAAAGCCGACCAGCGTCAGGAAGACGGACAGGCGCCTCAGCTGTCCCCTTCTTCTCGTCTGGATGAGCGCGTGCATGAGCGCAGTGGTCGTGAGCCACGGAATGAAGGACGCGTTCTCAACAGGGTCCCAGAACCACCAGCCGCCCCAACCGAGTTCGTTGTAGGCCCACCAGGATCCGAGCATGTTGCCGGCCGTCAAAAATCCCCAGGTCACGACCGAAAGCCTCGTCGTGAAGTCGACGGCGGTCTTCGACCAACGCCCCGAGAGAAGCAGCGCGCACATGGCGGCAAACATCAGCGCAAGCCCCGCATACCCCATGAAGAGAACCGGGGGATGCAGAATCATGCCGATGTCCTGAAGAACCGGATTCAGGTCCCGCCCGTCAGCCGGCACCATCGGCAGATTGCGAAGGAATGGATTCGAAGTCAGAAGCAGGAATGCGCTGAAGCCCGCAATCACGGCAAGCATCAGGCCCTGCAGGCGAGAGACAAAAAGTTTGTCCGCACAGCGCACGCATCCCGCCGCAGCCGTGCCGAGCGCCATGAGCCAGATCCAGAAGAGCATCGAGCCTTCGTGCGAGCCCCAGAGAGCCACAGCCTTGTAGGCGGGCTCGAGCTTCGTATTCGAATGGTTCGCCACATAGGCGACCGAGAAGTCGTCGGCTAGAAAGGCCCAGACGAGCGCGGCCGTCGAGAGCGTCAGCATGAGCGCCGTCAGAATCGATGCCGGCCGGCTGAAGCCCGCAAGAAAGTCGTCGTTCCTTCGAATGCCGAAGAAGACGACGGCAGGCGAAAGGACCGCCGTCATGGCGGCGATGATGAGCAGGAAGTGGCCTAGTTCGGGGATCACTTTTGAGGTCCTGTCTGTTGGTCCGGTCGAATGGTTGCAGTCTTAACTTTAGCGCACGAATCCTGCATCAAGCCTTAAGCATTTTCTTCAACGTCCTTCTCAGAGACGCCTTGCGGCAAGCGTTTTCGCGCAAATCCCAAAGAGGACAGCAATCCAGGCAAGCAGAACGGCGGCAAGCGCCGGCGCGGGCGGAACCTCGAACGAAAGGACGCCGATCACGGACTGGTTGAGAAGTCTGAAGACGCTCGCGGGATTGGCAAGCATGAGGGCCGTCAGCGTTCCGCGGCCCAGCACGTCGGCGCACGCAACCGTCACAACGAGAAGTCCGAGGTCGTAGAGCAGGACCGCGACAAACCAGACGACCAGAAGGAGCGCCAGCGCCTGCGCCTTGTGGCGCACGCAAAGACTCACCCAGTAGGCGGCAAGCATGAAGAGAAGTCCGAGCGCCCAGCCGCTTGCGATCAGCACGGAAAGCGACCCCAGAAGCTCGCCCATCCCGTAGGGAACGGGCAGAAAGGCCTGAATCACCGGCAACACCGCAAAGCCCAGCACAAGGACGAGCAGCAGCGCGAGCCCCTGTCCGAGCGCCTTGCCGGCGAGCCACTGCAGGCGGGTGAGCGGATAGGTGAGCATCAGCAGCAGCGTGCCCGACTCGGCCTCGCCTACGAACGCGTCGTAGGAAAGCAGAAGCGCAAGAAGCGGCAGCAGAAACACCGTCAAGCTCAGAAGCGAATTCATGACGGTCGGAAGCGGCTGATACTGAAGCGTGCCGCCGATGGCCGCCGTGCCGAAGAAGACGGCAAGGCCGAGAATCGCAAAGAGCGCGCTGCCGAAAACAAGCCAGCGGCTGCGCAGGCAGTCGCGAAACTCCTTCCCGGCCACGATGGAGATCGTGGCGAAGGCGCCGATGCGCGAGCCGGTGCCGATGGCAGGTGCGGTTGAATTCATGACAATTCCTCCACGGGCACGTCCAGAACGAAGTGCGCGAAGATCATGCCCAGATCCGCCTTGCGAAGCTGGAAGTCGTAGATGCCGTGCACTTCAGTGAGCCGCCTGACGACCTTCGCCACATCGCCCTCGGGAACGGCAAGGCGCGAGCCCTGCACGTAGGGCGCAAGCGCCGGATCGGCGAATGCGGCCGCACTGCCGACGTTTGTAATAAGAGCGGGAAGCGCGGCCTTTTCCCGCAGCTCTCCGAGCGTTCCGCTGCCGCGGCACTCGCCCGAGGCGAGCAGGAGCACCCGGTCAAGATAGGGTTCGACAAGCGCAAGCTCGTGCGTGCAGACGACGACCGCGCAGCCCGCATCTCGAAGTGCGGAAAGCTCGCGGTACATGAGAGACGAGGCCGCGGGATCAAGCCCCACGGTCGGCTCGTCGAGCACCAGAAGGCGCGGCCGCGTGAGAAGCGCCTGCGCGAGGCCCAGACGCTGGCGCTGCCCCTTCGAGCACTGGCCAAGACGCTGACGAAGCACAACCCCGAGTCCCAGCTCTTCGACAAGCTCGTCGATGCGGGATTGAGCCACGCCCTTGAGGCCCGCGAAATAGCGAAGGTGCTCCTCGACCGTCATCGCATCGTAGAAGCTGACGTTCTCGGGCAGGTACCCGACGTCAAGAGGCGAAGCGCCGGGCCTGCCGCCCAGCACCGTCAGACTTCCGGATGCGGGCTTCAAGAGACCCAGAATCAACTTGATAAGCGTCGACTTGCCGGCGCCGTTGTGGCCGACCAGGCCCAGAAGCCTGCCGGGCGGCAGTTCGAAGCCGATCCCGTTGAGGACCGTCTTCGCGCCCCGGCAAAAGACGAGATCCCTGCATTCGATGGCGTTCATGCTGGTTTTTCCTTGTTTTTGTTCTGAGACGTGCCGGCTCGAGCTTCGTGCACGTCGGGGCCCACGGGCGGCCTCACGAGCGGGTGAGAATCGGTGACGCCCTTGCCGCGGTCGATCTCGAACTGGCCGGCAAGCCACCTGAGGAGCGCCGTCACGGGGCTGTCCATCAGGAAGCGGGCCTCCGGATAGATCCAGAAGATGCGGTCGAGGCTGTCGTTGGGCTGATAGGGACGATCGGAGATCCCGTCATGGTCGACGTCCCAGCCGAGATTCGTGCTCCAGTAGTTGCCGCGCCCCTCGAAGCTCCACTCAAGCGGCGTCTCGCCGACGTAGCGGACCTGAATCCGGTTGTCGACGAAGGCGTTCTCCCACAGGACATTGCCCTCCCCGCCCAGCGCGACCCCGATGCCGATGTCGCTTTCCGAGATCCAGTTGCGGGTCACGCGGCTTTGGCCCGGCCCGTAGATGAAGATGCCCTTTCCCTCATTGTCGAGCGCGGCGCGGCCCTTGGGATTGTGCACGCCGACAACGGTGTTCTCCTCAACCAGACATCCGTCTGCGACGTTGAGCAGAATGCCAAACTCGATGTTCTTCGAGCTGAAGCTCCTTGTGAGCGTCACGCGGGTGCTGCTCATGAGCGCGTAGCCGCCGCGCACGCCAACGGCGCGATTGCCCGTCGCCGTGCAGTCGCGCGTATACATGTAGTGAATGCCGTACTGGGCGCCCGTAAAGAAGTTGTAGTCGGATCGCGCGGCATCGACGTTCTCAAGATAGAACCCGTCCCGGACGTTGCGAAGCGAATTGCGGTCAAGCCGCGCATTCTTCACATAAGAAAGAAAGATTCCGTCGCCGCGGTCGAGCACGTGGCGCTTCGCATCCCCTTCGATCGTGCATCCCTCGACCACGAGAGCGTCCATGCGGTCCGCGCGCACGCCGAATCCGGGTCCCTGAAGCACCAGATTGCGAAGCTCGGTGCCGTCGGCCCCGTCGCCCACCTTCACGCCCGCATCGCGGGCATAAAGATCGCCTCCGTAGTTGCGGACGGTGAGATTTTCAATTCGAACCTTCGGGACGCGCACGATGAAGCCCGAGCCGCGGCCGCCGGCATCGACGACGGCGCCGTCCTCGCCGCGAATCACGATCCGCGAGAAGATTTCGAGCGGCGCCTCAAGCTCGTAGACGCCCTTTGCGAGCACGATCTCATCGCCGTCCTCGGCCTCAATGACGGCGTCGTCAAGCTCGGCAAAAGCCGAGACCTCGAAGGTGCGCGCATGCACCCCGAGGGAGAGCCCCAGAAGAACGGCGGAAAGAAGAAGTCTCGGGAACAGGTTCATGCAGGGAAGCCTCAGTTCAGGCGCTTGAGGTCGATGTCCTCGTACCCGTAGAGCCGGCCGCCCCATTTTTGAATGAAGGCCTCGGCCTTCGACCTGTCGGTGAAAGCGACGGGCTCGTCGCCCATCACGCCCTCTCGTCCGTGGCCGTAGACGTACATGGCGGACGCGGCCGGCACGAGCGCATCGTCGGCGGGCGCCTCCCAGGAGGTCCTGCCGAGATCGTGAATGAAGAAGGCCAGAAGCCTGCGGGCGTTTTCAGGCTGCCGCGCGAAGGTGAAGGCGTCGCGGCCGCTGCAGAACATGAGCGGCGTGTCCTCGGCGCCCTTGATGATGATCTGGGCCTTCGGGCCCTCGTAGTGTGCAAGGACCATGCCGCAGAGATGGCAGCGGTCGTGCTTGGCGAACGGCACGGGCGAGTACGCCTTCTTCGAGGCATCGTCGCCGCAGCCTGCAAGCAGGAGGGCCGCTAGCACTGCGGCGCAGCCGGCCGCAGCGGTCTTCAACATCTTCTTCTGCATCGTCATTGAACGCTCCTTTTTGGCGGTTGTAGTCCTAATCGTACGACGTCATTGAAGACGGCGTATGGAAAGATGGATCCGCCCATAAAAAAACAGCCCGGTGACGGGCTCGGGAAGGATCGGTTTTCTTCAGCCATCCGCCCCGCCGTTTCCGGCGGGGCGGTGGTTGATTGACTGCGTGCTTTCACACGCTTCGGTTCAGATGGCCGCGAGGGTCATCAGAGACCGAAGATCTGACCGGCGTACAGGATGAAGTGACGCAGGCAGAGCATGCCGACAATGCTGCAGAGACCGGCGAGATAGAAGCTCGCGGAGCTCTTGACGAAGTTGAACAGCACGGGCAGCACGAAGCCGACGCCGACGACACCGACCCAGAACACGGTGGACCAGGTGCCCGAGACGAAAGCCTCGGCGGCGGCCTGAGCAGCGGCATTGCCGGAGATCAGGGAGACCGCGATCATGAAGATGCAGAGGGCTTCGGCGGCCATGATCGGCCATTCGGCGCCGTGCAGGAGCTTCATGTCGGCACTGTGCTGCTCTTCGCCGAAGCAGCCGACGGCAACCAGCTTGGCAGCCGCAGCGCCGGCGGAGAGACCCGATGCGATGAAGAGCGCCGGGAGCACAGCCGTGTTGATGAGCGGGAAGCGGATCAGGGCGGAGATCAGGAAGCCGGTGTACGCGCAGATCGTGATTGCGAGAATCAGGACGATCCACTGAAGCGCACCGCGGATGCCGTCAAAGGCGCCGATGATGCCGTCGAGCCAGGCCAGCGCGCCGCAGCCCTTCACTTCCTTGCGGAAAGCGACGAGCATGAGCACGAAGACGAGCGGGATATAGCACAGAAGTGCGATAACGCCGAGGCTCATCACGGAGGTCAGGTTGTAGTAGATGAGAATTCGCCAGAAGACCAGCGGATTCGTCAAGTCAGCCACGAGGCAGATCATGCCGAGCACGATGGTCACAAAGCCGACGAGCGTCGCGGCCTTGAGAACCAGCGTATTTTCCGCGACCTGGTTGCGGTAGCGGTTCAGCATGAGAGCTACGGCCACGGCGCCGCCGGAGATGCCTGCGAGGAACAGGTATACGGCAATCGGCCACGGCCAGGCGATCCCTTGGCTCAGACCAAGTGTAAAGTTCATGGCAATGTCCATCTTTACACTCCTTGCTTAACAATGGGGATGTAACGCAGGCTGGGCTCCGTTCCGAGTTCCGGGCGAATGCGCACGGAATCCTTCACGGCGAGCAGCTTGTTGATGTACGAGTTCGGATCATTGAGGTCACCGAACACGAGGGCGTCGTACTTGCAGGACTCCACGCATGCAGGCTGCTGTCCCTTTTCGAGACGCGTGTGCAGGCAGAAGTCGCAGTTTTCGGCAACCTTCGTTTCCTCATTGATGAAACGTGCGTTGTACGGACAGGCGACGATGCAGTACTTGCAGCCGACGCACTTGTCGGTGTCCATCGTCACGATGCCGGTCTTCGGATCGCGATGGGCGGCGCCCGTCGGGCAGACCGTGACGCACGGGGCGTCAGAGCACTGCTGGCAGGACACGCGCACATAGCGGCGGTCTGCGGCGTAGCCGCGGGTGCCTTCGATCTGGTCGTTCTGCAGTTCGAGCAGCAGACGAGTCACGCCCTTGGGGAGCTTGTTCGTCTCGTTGCAGGCGATTCTGCAGTCGCGGCAGCCGACGCACTTGTTTTGGTCGAAGACCATGCCATAGTGAGGCGTACCGGGCTTGCGGACCTGTCCGGAGCCGCATCCGCCGAGGGACACGAGCACCAGGGAGCCAGCACCGGCACCAGCGAGAAATTTTCTCCTGTCGATCTTTTCGCTCACGATGTTCTCCAATGACAGACCTTCCGGGGTTGGAAAAATCTGTCGGTTAAATTGCTTACCGAGTCATCTCAGCTTCGGCTTTTGCAATCGCTGTTCTGAGGGCCCGCTCCTTGTCGGGAGCCGCGCCCGCATCCAGAAGCATTCGCCAGTGACGCACCGCCTCGGCATATCTGCCCTTGAGAAAGGCGTTCTGTCCGAGGAGCATCCGGGTTCGAACCTCAAGAGGATTCATGCCGAACACCCGCTCGACGGCGAGCTGCGTTTCCGGGGCGAACCGCCTGCCGTCCCTGTAGTACTGGGCAAAGACCTTGATGCCGAGCAGCTCGGGATTCTCACCCTCGATGCTCAGGCTTCGGTCGATCGCCGCTACCGCATCCTCGTACTTGCCTGCGTCGAGACAGACCAGCGCGAGCTGCTGCTGCGCGTATGCGCTCTCCGGGGTCATCTGAACCCGGCGGCGGGCATCCGTCAGCCTTGCAGCGAGCAGATAGTCGACGTCGAGGTCGACCTCCGCCCTTTCCCAGTCGCTCCAGCGTCCAAGCGTTGCATAGACGCCGAGGCTCGAGACGAGCAGCACGCCGGCGAAACCTGCGAGGAACACGCCCTTGCCCGCGGACGCCGAACCTTCGGCCCGGATCCGGTAGCCTGCGAGGACCGCCGCCGTCAGAAGCGAGGCCCCTGCGAAGAGGGCTGCAAGCATGTTCATCACGCGTTCTCCATGCGATTGCTCAGAATCCTCACTTGTGGGGATTCATCTTGTCCATCATTTCCTTGGACATGCCGCCGGACATGCCGGGCATGCCGAAGCTCTGCTGATGAGCGCCAACCTTTTCGACCTTGACGAGCTGGAGGTCGAAGACAAGGGCGGATTCGGGCGGAATCTGCCCCGCGCCTTCATGACCGTAGGCAAGCTCTGCAGGAACCGTGAAGCGGTAGTGAGAGCCCGGGGTCATGAGGGCGACGCCTTCGGCGAGGCCCGGAATCACGGACATCATCACAAAGCGGGCCGGCTCCTTCGTCGTCCAGGTGTTTTCAAACTCCTGTCCGTCGATGAAGGATCCGACGTAATGGACGGTAACCACATCCTCAACGCGCGGCTTGTCGCCCTTGCCTTCGGACAGGACTTCGTACTGCAGACCGGACTTCGTCGTGACAACGCCCTTCTTCTTGGCGTTTTCAGCGAGATAAGCCTTGGACTTCTCGGAATTGGCCTTTGCGACCTTTTCCAGATGGGCCTCATTGAGCTTGTTGAGCTGTTCGGCGCGCACGTTGAGGATCTTCAGCATGTCGTCGTCGGAAAGCTTGCACTTGCCCTTGAGGGCGTCTTCGAAGCCCTGGACGATCG
>JAXZEJ010000277.1:0-4201 GCA_037424205.1 bacterium
CGTCGAAGTCGACGGCGGCGTGCTCGTGGGAGGCTTCGAGACCGGCGCCCACGAGGAAGTAGCCGGCGCGGCCGCCCTGGCTCTGTACGCGCCGGATCATCAGGGTGGCGTCGTCGGAGCCGTTGAGCAGAACGGTGGGAATCACCTCGTTGACATAGCGTGCGCGACGTGCGCAGACGGTGATCATCTGCACGATGCCGTCGTCGGGCACGAAGTCAACGGCCTCGCCCATGATCTTGTAGCTGCACTTGACGCCGAAGGCCATGGCGCAGCCCTGAGCGCGGGTCACGGCCTCGCGGGCGAGCTCGCGGTTGATGACCTCGTTTTCACCACGAACCTCGACCTCCATGTCAGCGTGCGAAGCGATGACGTTTCGGCCTTCACCGGCGTGAAGCGTGCCGACGTTGACGCGCGTCATGCCGTCGGAGTGGCGAGGCAGAGCCATCAGAATGAGGGAAGCGTCCGCCGCGGCCAAAAGCGCGTTGCGGCCCAGCTGGGGCTGCATGCCGGCGTGGGACTGAACGCCCTCAAAGTGGAAGTCGATCTTCGTGGTGCAGAGGAACTTCTCGGGAGCCGTCACAATGGTGCCGGCCTTAAGGTCGGTGGCGATGTGCGCGCAGAGAAGCGTGTCCACGTCGTCGAGAAGTCCCGACTGCACGATCGGATATGCGCCTCGCGAGCCCTCTTCGCCCGGCTGGAAGATGAAGCGAATGCGGCCCGTGAGACGGTCGCGGTTTGCGACGATGAAGCGGCCGAGCTCGAACGCGACGGCCTGATGGCCGTCATGGCCGCAGGCGTGCATGATCCCCGGGCGTTCGGATGCGAAGCCTTCCCGGAAGGGAATGTGATCGGGATCGGCGGGCTCGGTCATCTTGAGAGCGTCAAGCTCGACTCGGAAGGCAAGCGTCTTCCCCGGGCGCTCCGTGTCAAAGGTTGCGCAAAGCCCCGTGAGGCCGCCCATTCGCTTGAGAAGGACGGGCGAGACCCCGGCGGCTTCAGCCATGCGCTCGGACTCGGCCACCTCGGATTCGGTGCGTCCGCGCACATAGACCGGATCGATGAACTCGCGGCCGACCAGAACCTTGAAGCCGAGAGACGTAAAGAACTCGGCCGCACGGGCGGTTGCAATGAACTCGGTCCAGCCCGATTCGGGCGTTCGGTGAATGGTGCGCCTGCGCGCAACAAGATCGGCCGCACTGACGGGGTCGACCCAGTTCGGAATGGATCCGGCGGGAGACGTCGGATCCGTCTGTTCTTTAGTGGAAGTCATTTCGGTATGCAGGTCCAGAAGGTCGTGGGCATGCCGATTGAACAGAACCTTATGCGTAGTTCTACGCAAAATGTTCAAAAAATGGCTTTCTATAAGCCTTGGAAAGGGGCTTTGGCATACCACGAGAGGGGTAGTTTACCCGCAAAAATACTGAAAGACTATTCAGATGTTCCCGAATACCCGCCCTCAGCGACAGCATTGCCCTGCTACACTTTTGCCTGTTCCGCAACAACAAAGGAGTCCGACATGGCCTACCTGCCTGAAGTCGCAACCATTTTGAAGCTTGCCTTCGACCACGAAGGCTGGACCTACGGGTTCGACGAGGCCGCCGGCACGCTTGAAGCCGGCTTCGATCTTGAGAGCCGTCTCGGCCAGGCTCCGCTCTACATTCACGTTCTTGAGGACGTGGTGCTGTGCCACGCCTATGCGCCCCTCAAGGTGCCCGAGGAAGACCGCCGCCGCGTGATGGAATTTGTGACGCGCGCCAACTGCGGCCTCAAGCTCGGCAACTTTGAAATGGATCTCGACACCGGCGTCGTCTGCTTCAAGACGACCTTCTGCCTCACCGGCGTCCCGCTTCCGACCCGCGGCGCCATGACGGAACTCGTGCGCGGCGCGCTCTCCGTGCTCGAAGACTACGGCGATGCGCTTGACGACGTCATCAGGGGCCGCATGACGCCGGCCGAAGCCGTTCGCCGAGCCGAACGAAACTGAGCGACCGCTCACTCTACAAATTCAAAAACAAAAAAGGAACGGTGCGAGAACGCAAATCCGTTCCTTTTTTCGTTTCTCCCCTCCAAACTCAGTCGAGCCTGCGGGCCTCGGCGGGAAGCAGTGCAAGCTCCATTTGAGCGTCAAGCTCTCGCCCGGCCCTGAGGAACACGTCCGCGAGCATGCGGCGCAGGCGCACGGCGGCAAGTTCGGGCGAAATGACCTCGAGCGTCGGCGTGAGCGGAGCATCCGCGGGCGGAAGGATCGTCATCGCGGCGGCAAGACGCGCCTTGGCTCCGTCGTCCGCGGGCGCGAGCGCCATGCGGCGTTCGACGAGATCAAGCGCGACGCGCAGATGGCGTTCCGCAGCATCCCAATCCTTGAGGGCGGCGGCGCACTGGGCGCGGTAGGAGGACACGGCGGCCGAGGCTTCGGGGCCGGCTTCATCGCCCAGCATCATCAGTGCGGACGCAAAATCGCCCGAGCCGATCACGGCGGCGATGTCGGCAAGCAGCGCTCGCGGCAGACGGTTGCTCATTTTCGATCTTCTCCTTTTACTTCTTCATGGTATCGACGGCCTGAACGGGCGGGAGGCTCGCGTTGATTTCACGCCTTGCCTCGGCCGAGTGCTCGAAGTAGCGCCTGTAGCCTTCGTAGTCGTCGGCGGCGATCATGCCCTTGAGCTGCGTGAGGGCGGCCTCAAAGCGGCTGATCCCGTCGAGAATCGCCATGCGGTTCCCTCGGGTGATGTCGGCCCACATGCGGGCGTCCGCCGCGGCGATGCGGGTCGAGTCGCGGAATCCGCCGCCTGCGGCTGCAAGCGCCGTCCGGCTTTCGGGAGCGGAAACGGCCATGTTCATCAGTGCAAAGGCGATCATGTGCGGAACGTGGGAGACCATCGCGTAGACGCGGTCATGCTCCTCGGGCGTCATCTCAACGACATTCAGTCCGGCCGAGCGCCAGAGACTAGCCACGACGGCGGCGTCCTCGGCATCGGATTCGGGGAGCGGCGTCACGACGCCGGTCGCACCTTGATAGAGATTGGGGTTGGCAAACTCCAGGCCCGCCTTTTCGGCGCCCGCGATCGGATGGAGCGGGACGTAATGGCGCATGCGCTCGATATTCGAATTCAGGCGCACGGCGCGGATGACGCTCCCGCGCACGCTGCCCGCATCGGTGATGATGCAGTCCGCAGGCGCCGCGCGGTCGACATCCTTCATGACGGCGCCCATGGCAAGGACCGGCACGGCCATCAGCACGAGATCGGCATCGACGACGCCTTCGGCAACGGACGGCGTCACGCGATCCGCAATGCCCTTTTCAAGCGCCAGTGCGAGCGTCTCGGGGTTCGTGTCGACCGCTGTGATCGAAAGCGAGCCGCCGGGGAAGCGTCCCTCCTTGAAGGCCTGCTTCCAGGCGAGCGCAGCCGAGCCGCCGATGAGTCCGAGTCCGATAATGGTGATGCGCATGTGTCCGTCCATTGGTGGATTAATTTGAAGCGTATCCGCAATCATAGTGCCCGACCTGTGATCTTTGCCAGATCCGGCTGCAAAAAACGCCCGCGACAAATGCCCGATCACTTCGGATTTGCGGTTGAAAGGTCGGAGGATCAGCTGCCGGCCTCAAGCACGGCCCTCACTTCCTCGGGCGACTTGACGCCGAGCTTTCTCAGAGCCGAGGCTCGATGCACCTCGACGGTTCGCACGGCAATCGAGAGACGCTCGCCGATCAGCTTGTTGGTCAGGCCCTGAGCCACCAGCTCGGCAATATCCCGCTCGCGATTCGTCAATTCCGCGCAGCGGTGCTTCGCCGTTTCGGCATCCACCACCACACCCGCGCTGCTCAGGCTTTCGAAGGCCGTGGACGCAATCACGGCCAGCAGGCGCTCGTTGTCGACGGGCTTCTGAATGAAGTCCGCCGCACCTTCATGGAGAGCCATCACGGCCATGTCCACGTCGCCGTGACCGGTGAGGAATATGATCGGGAGCCTGAAGCCGCGGTCGTTCATGACGGCCTGGGCCTCGATGCCGGTCAGACCCGGCATGCGAACGTCCATCACGACGCAGCCCGGATGCGACGGCGCATCCCCCTTCAGAAAGTCATTGGCCGAGCGGTAGTCCGCCACGGTCCAGCCTTCCGTCTCAAGCACGAAGCGCAGCGCGTCGCGCAGCGAGTCGTCATCATCCACGATGCGCACGAGCGCATCCTTCTGCACTCGCG
>JAXZEJ010000278.1:0-6135 GCA_037424205.1 bacterium
GGCGCCTTCGAAGGCCTTGTCGAGATCCTTCTGGTCGGCCTTGGCCGGAGTGCCGCTTTCGGCGCCCTTGGCGGCGTCGCGCTGATCGAACCAGCGCTGGACGAAGAAGTGGCCGACAGCAACCGTTGCGATCACGCAGATGGCGACCGGAATCTGGCTCTGAACGAAGTACGTGACGACGTCGGTCGACATCAGGTCGGCGGCGCGCATGGCGTTCGAGGAGGACGGGCCGAGGTCAAGACAGCAGGTCGAGCCGATCACGGCGGCAGCGGCGCCGCGGGAGACGCCGAGCGCAATGAGCAGCGGGTAGACGCTGGCCATCAGGAGAAGCCCGAGACCCACGGCGGAGTTGATGAAGAGAGCCATGAACTGGCCGACCACGTAGGTGATGGCGAGCAGCACGTACGGGGAGCGGATGGCGGAAAGAGGCTTGACGCAGAGCTTCACGAGAGCCTTGGAGGCGCCGATGCGGTCCATGTAGAAGGAGAAGCCCGCGATGAGCATGATGTTGAGGCCAAGGCCGGGCAGGCGGCCCTTCATCTGGTTCGTGAAGGCCTGAACGAAGTCGAAGCCCACGAAGTTAGTGCTTTTCTTCGCGTCAAGGGGATCGACGCCGAGAAGCCATGCGCACACGAGCAGGAACAGGCCTGCGAGAAGAAGAACAATGGGGGGATAGTAGTTTTTGAGAACGCAGTATGCGACGACGGCGATGACTGCGACTGTAATGAGGATGCCGAGCATAGGAATCGGTCTCTGGATCGGTTGTCAAGGTTGCAAGAGATATTTTGATCCTGCCGGCACGGGTTCGAATGTGGCGAATCCTGCGGGAATGCATGCCGGCAGCATCGTGCGGAACGATCATTCGAATTGAAGAAGATATCGTCTGTCATTCCTAGGTTTCCTTCCCCCGCAGGCTGTTGCGGGCGGGAGAATTCGAACCGCTGAGCATGGTAGCAGGTGGGTCGCGTTTCCAAAAGGGGGGGTATGGAAAATGCTTAGGAGGACAGGAAGCTTCGTCCTTCCTTCATGACGATTGCAGAGCTTCTGAACAACGCGATAGAGGCAGCCTTGCGGGCTGCCTCTTGGCAAATGAAATGCTTATGCTTGCGTCGTTTCGGGTGAAGCAAAGAACAGCTTAAAGTTACCAGCTCGTCTTGATCGTTCCGTTGAAGGTTTTTTCGACGAAGGCCTTGACCTCGGGTGAGCGATAGTACTTGACGAAGTCCTGAACACGCTTGTCGTTCTTGCGATCCTGATGCGCGGCGATGACGATGAGGGCAAACGGCGCATCAAGAGATTCGAAGTAGAAGCCCTGCTTCTGCGGGGAAAGACCGGCGCTGATGACGTAGTTCATCGGAATGACGGCGACGAGGGCGTCGTCAAGGCTGCGAGGCAACTGTGCGGCTTCAAGCTCCTTGATCTGAAGCTTTTTCTTGTTCTCGACAATGTCGGCAAGAGTGGCTTCGCTGCCCATGCCTTCGGGCAACTTGATCAGACCGGCGGCCTGCAGGAGGAGAAGGCCGCGGCCGCAGTTCGTCGGATCGTTCGGAACGGAGATCACGGCGCCTTCGGGAATCGCATCAACGGACTTCACCTTGTTGGAGTAGAAGCCCATCGGCTGAACCACGGCGTTGCCCACGTTGGCGAGCTTCGTGCCCTTCTGCTTGTTGAAGTTGAGGAGGAAGGGCTCGTGCTGGTAGACCGCAGCATCAAGCGCGCCGTCGTTGAGCGCCGTGTCGGGCGTTACATAGTCGGTGAATTCAACGACTTCGACCTTGAGGCCGTTCTTTTCCGCCACTTTGGCGGCTTCAGTGACGATGGCGGCGTGCGGGCCGGCGGTTACGCCGACGCGAAACGGCTTGTCTGCAGCTTCCTTTTTGTCGCCGCAGCCAGTAAGAAGACCGAAGGCTCCGAGTGCCGAGACGGCGGCCAGAGACTTGATGAACGTGCGCTTTTGCATGGTGAACTCCTTGGAAACGGCCTGTTGGTGTTGGGAAATCAAAAGTATCTGTGGCCGTCCGATGGGGTTATTCTGCGAGTTTTTTCGATTGCCGGTAAAGGTAATACCTCAAGTGATTTCGATAAAAATGCCTGCTAGGTAATGAACTTTAGGGAGATGTACCTAGGCTTGCTTGTGACAATGCATGAAATAAGGATGAAAAAAGGCTCGGAAGTCTTTCGACGTCCGAGCCGGAGGATCAGGCGGAAATTGTCCGCAAGCAATCAGCGGGCGGAGAGGCCGAGTTCAGCCTCGCGTTCGCGGGTGAGCACGTTAGCCCAGGCGGCCTTGCGGCCGTTTTCGTCTTCCTCAATGTAGACGCCCTGAAGTTCGGGTGCAAAGCCCGGGAAGAGATTGATGCCTTCTTCGAGTGCGAGGAAGTACTGCAGCACGGAGTCGCCCCAGACTTCGCCGGGCACCAGGCAGAGAACGCCCGGCGGGTAGGGAAGCGCGCCTTCGACGCCCACTCGGCCTTCTGCTTCGCTAAGGCGCACGAGTTCGACGTTGTTGCGGATGAATTCGTAGTTGGCGTCCTGTGCGTTGAGAACGCGCTTGGGGAAATGTTCCTTTCTGAACATGGCCTTCTGCAGTCCCTTGATGTCGTGGGACTTGTAGAAGTCGTGCATTTCCTGGCAGAGCTGACGGATCGAATAGTCCTTGTAGCGGTCCTTGTGAGCCATGTACAGGTCGGGAAGGACTTCGGAGAGCGGCGCGTCGTTGTCGACGAAGTTCTCGAAGCGGGCGATCTGCGTGATGAGGTGCGCCATCTTGGCGTGATCCTCGGCGGGCGTCATCAGGAAGAGAATCGAGTTGAGGTCGCTCTTTTCGGGAACGACGCCGTTCTCGCGCAGGAAGCTGGCAAGGACGGAGGCGGGAATGCCGAAGTCGGAGTATTCGCCCGTCATGGCATTGATGCCCGGCGTGGTCAGCAGGAACTTGCAGGGGTCGACGAAGTATTGCTGCGGCGCGTAGCCTTCGAAGTGATGCCACTTGTCCTTGGGATTGAAGGCAAAGAATCGCAGGTCGGTCGCAATCTGTTCCGTCGGATAGCTGTCCCAGGCCTTTCCGTCGATCGTAGGCGGAATGAAGGGCTTGATGTAGTGGCAGCAGGTGAGCATTTCCTTGCGGGCGTCGATCGCGACGCGGACGCAGTCGGCCCAGAGGCGGCGGCCGGATTCGCCTTCGTGCATCTTGGCGTTGACGTCAAGGGCGGCAAAGAGCGGATAGAAGGGCGAGGTGGACGCATGCATCATGAAGGCGTTGTTCAGACGCTTGTGGGTGCAGTAGCGCTGCTGGCCCTTGATGTGACGGTCCTTCTTGTGGATCTGGGAAGTCTGCGAGAAGCCGGCCTGCTGCTTGTGCACGGACTGGGTCACGAAGATGCCCGGATCTTCCGGGCCAAGGTCGAGAAGAAGCGGCGAGCAGTCCTTCATCATCGGAATGAACTGTTCGTAGCCGACCCAGGCGGAGTCGAAGAGGATGTAGTCGCAGAGATGGCCGATGCGGTCGACCACCTGGCGGGCGTTGTAGATCGTGCCGTCGTAGGTGCCGAGCTGAATGACGGCGAGGCGGAACGGTCGCTTGTCGTCGGCGCGTTCGGGAGCGGCTTCGCGGATGAGCTCGCGCAGGTACTTTTCGTCGAAGCAGTGGTCGTCGATGCCGCCGATGAAGCCGTAGCTGTTGCGGGCGGTCTCAAGATAGATCGGCGTCGCGCCGGCCTGAATAAGTGCGCCGTGATGGTTCGACTTGTGGTTGTTTCGGTCAAAGAGAACCAGATCGCCCGGAGTGAGTAGGGCATTGAGAACGACCTTGTTCGAGGCGGAGGTGCCGTTGAGAACGAAGTATGTCTTGTCGGCGTTGTAGACTTTGGCGGCTTCCATCTGAGCGAGGCGGGGAACGCCTTCGTGAATGAGAAGGTCGCCCATCGCTACGTCGGCATTGCAAAGGTCGGAGCGGAAGACGTTTTCGCCGAAGAAGTCTGCAAACTGGCGGCCGGCCGGGTGACGGCGGAAGAAAGCGCCGCCCTGATGGCCCGGGCAGTCAAAGTGCACGTTGCCGTTGCGAACGTAGGATTCAAGCTTGCCGAAGAAGGGAGGAAGAATCTGATCCTCGTACTTCTGGGCGGCGGCATCAATCAGGCGGCCGTAGAGGCCGACGTTGTCTGGCTGGGAATTGATGACGGAGACGACCTTGCCGAAGAGTTCCGGCGGAAGCTTCGCGCCGTTGTTGAGCAGAATGACGGGAATGCCGAACGCCGTCGCTTCGACGCGTTCGAGCTGGCCCGAGAGCGCTTCGTCGGCGGTCATCACGACGGCCGAGACGCTGGTGAGGTCGGCCTTGTTGAGGTCGACGACGACGCGTTTGGACTTGAAGGCGTGCAGCGTGCTGGGCGTCGCTGCAATGTTGTATCTGCGCATGTGAAACTCCGTACTGGCGGAAAGGGCGGTTACGGGAAGAAAGGCTCCTGAATGATGCGGCGCTGAAGGGAGCCGCCGGGGCTTTTCATTTTGCGTGAATCATATCAGAACGAGGCCGCCGTCCGTTTGTTTTCGGAGCCTGTAAGGCTCGAGGAGGCGGGGGCGGCCGAGGCGTGAAAAAAGGCCGTCCGGATGTCCGGACGGCCTTGGGTGACGCAATGGCAGTCTGAATTATGCGACGGCTTCGATTTCTTCCGAGAGTTCGAGCCAGCGCATTTCGAGTTCTTCGACGACGGGCTTGAGTTCGCCGTGCTCCCGAAGCACTCGTGCCACCTCGTCAGGGTCGGTGGAGGTGTAGAAGTCCCCGTCGGCAAGACGGTCGGAGAGCTTTTTCAGCTCTTCGTTCTTCTGAGCAAGCTCCTTCTCGACTTTGGCGAGCTCTTTCTGCAGAGGCTTGCGCAGGGCTGCAATGCGCTGACGTTCCTGGGCTTCGGCGCGGCGGGCTTCCTTGCGGTTCTGCGAGGGTTCGCGATCGCCGGACTCGAGCCTTTCAGCTTGATTGGCAGCCTTTTCGGCCGCAACGGTCGTTCGCCGGTGTTCCAGAACGAGCTGAGCGTAGTCGTCCAGGTCGCCGTCATAGGGCTGGACGACGCCGTCGTGCACGAGGATGAGGCGTTCGGTGGTGGCGCGAAGCAGGTGGCGGTCATGCGAGACGATCAGCACGGCGCCTTCGTAAGTGGAGAGCGCCATGGTGAGCGCTTCGCGCGTTTCCATGTCGAGGTGGTTTGTCGGTTCGTCGAGCACCAGCAGGTTGGGCTTCTTCCAGGCGAGAAGGGCGAGCGCAAGGCGAGCCTTTTCGCCGCCGGACATCGGGCCCACGGGAGCGGACGCAAAGTCGCCCGAGAAGCGGTAGATGCCGAGATAGTCGCGCAGATCCTGCTCGCGCTCGTCCGGCGCCATGCGGCGCATGTGCTCGAGCGGGCTTTCGTCCGGACGCAGCTGATCGAGCTGATGCTGTGCGAAGTAGCCGATTTCAAGGCCCTGGCCGCGGCGAAGCTCGCCGGCCATCGGGGTCAGGTCGCCGACGATGCCCTTGACGAGCGTCGATTTGCCGGCGCCGTTGACGCCGAGAATGCCGATGCGTTCGCCCGAGCGGATTGAAAGCGTGACGCGGTCGATTACAACGCGTTCGTCGTAGCCAAGACGGAGGTTTTCCGTATCGACGAGATGTTCGGGAAGGCGCACGGGCTTGGGAAATTCGAAGCGCCATTCGCGCTTGGCTCGAACGGGCTCGACGGCCTTGAGCTTTTCGAGCATTTTGATTCGGGACTGGGCCTGGCGGGCCTTCGTCGCCTTGGCGCGGAAGCGTTCGATGAAGCTCGAGAGGTGCGAAGCCTCGCGTTCGTAGGCCTTGGCGGCAGCGTCCTGAAGGCGAAGCTTTTCGATGCGCTGGGATTCGAACGACGAGTAGTTGCCGGCGTAGCGGTTGACGGTGTCGTCTTCCACGGACCAGATCGTCGTGACAGCGCGGTCGAGAAACTCGCGGTCATGCGAGATGATGACGACGGTCGCTTCGACGCGGCGAAGCCAGTTTTCGAGCCAGATGAGCGAATCGATGTCGAGGTGGTTCGTCGGTTCGTCGAGCAGCAGAAGATCGGCCGGACACATCAGGGCGCGTGCGAGCGCAATGCGGTTGCGCCAGCCGCCCGAGATCGGAAG
>JAXZEJ010000279.1:0-2073 GCA_037424205.1 bacterium
CTTCGGAAAGAGCACGTCCGAATATCCGAAGTCGTGCCAATCGGAAATACGCATCGGATAGAGCATTCCATGCAGATGATCAACCTCATGCTGCACGACTCTCGCATGCATGCCCTCAACCGTTCTTTCGATTCTTTCCCCCTCAAGGTCATACCCGCTGTAGCGGATGACCGCAGGGCGGGTCACACGCCCCCGCATGCCCGGCACAGACAGGCATCCTTCCCAAATACTTGCCACTTCGTCGCCAACAGGCTCGACGACAGGATTGATGAGAACCGTCTGAGGCACATGCATTTCGCCGGTCGCCTCCTCGCTCTTCTTATTGCCGAAACAGACAATCTGAAGCGAAGCTCCCACCTGAGGCGCCGCAATTCCTATCCCGCCTTCGGCTTCCATCGTCTCCCACATGTCGGCAACGAACGTTCTGAGTTCCGGCGTCCCGAACGCACTCACGGGCATTGCCTTGTCGAGAAGGACCGGTTCGCCCATCTTCATGACCGGGCGAATCACTTTCCGTCTCCTTCCGCAGCTTCGCGTACGGTCTCCTTCACGATTTCGACCACGCCTTCAACAGCCCGGGCGAGCGACGCCTCAAGCGAAGCAAAGTCGATTTCGTCAGCACAGTCCCCCATGCCCGCAGCGTGATTGACCGAAACGCAGATCCCCGCAAACGGCAGATCCAGTTCGCGCGCAAGCGCGCATTCGGGATAGAGCGTCATGCCGATCATGTCGGCTCCGTCACGACGCATGCGCTTCACTTCAGCAGCAGTTTCCAGTCTGGGTCCCTGAGTGCAGGCATAGACGCCCGTCGTTCTCACATCGGCTCCAAGCCTCTGAGCAGCCTTTACCAGGCATGCACTCAACGCACGATCGAAGGGCCACGTCATATCGACATGCTTCATGCCGGCGGCACCGAAATCGTCGTAATAAGTGACTTCGCGCCCCCACGTATAGTCAAGCAGCTGATCAGGCACCGCGATTCGGCCCGGCCCCATATCGGGAGCAGCACCGCCGACGGTCCCCACGGCAATCACGCCATCGACCTTCACTTTCTGAAGCGCCCAGAGATTGGCGCGATACGGAACCCGATGCGGAGCAAACTCATGCCTCACGCCATGGCGACGAAGAAAGACAATGGGCGTACCGCCCAAGCGGCCGAAGACAAGCGGCGCGCTCGGCGCCCCCCAGGGCGTCGAAATCTCAACTTCCTCGCAGTCCTCAATGACATTGTTGCCGGTGAAGCCGGATCCGCCAATCAGTGCAAACATCTTTTTTCCTCCATTTCCTCACTCAACGCTCGAAAGCCGCCGCGCGCATCTGATTTTCCACATCTTCCTTAGAACAGAGACCCCTGAATAGGCTCTTCGCCGTCCTTGGCTGCAGACTCCTTCGATTCCTTTGGCTCATCGACGCGAAGCTCTGCCTTTTCAGGACTTTCGAACACCGCCTCCTCTGCCGGCGCCTGTTTCGGCTGTGGCTCGGATGACGTTTCCTTTTCCTTCCCTGCGGGCGAACCGCCGGCCAGCATTAAGAGAAGCGCCTCCTCGTCAATGACCTTGACGCCAAGCGACTGAGCCTTCTCGAGCTTTGAGCCCGCCTCAGCCCCTGCCACAACATAGTCTGTCTTTTTACTTACCGAGCCAGACACCTTGGCACCGGCGGCAATCAACCGGTCCTTCGCTTCATCTCGCGTCAAATTCGGAAGAGTTCCCGTCAGCACAAAGGTCCTCCCCGACACCTCGGAAGCTTCCGCAGCAGGCTTGGACTCCACGGCAGGCCAGACAACGCCCGCAGCGACCAGAGCCTCGATCACCGTGCGATTGTGCGGCTCCTTCAGAAAGGCGTAAATGCTTTCGGCAATGATCTCACCCACATCGTCAACCTGAGTAAGCGCCGCCTCATCGGCGGCCTCAAGGTTGGCAAGCGTCCCAAAGTGCTGAGCCGGCGAAAGAGCGGTTGCCTCGCCGACATGGCGGCAGCCAAGCGCAAAAATAAAACGCGCAAAAGTCGTATGCCTCGCCTTCTCGATGCTTTCAAGGAGATTGGATGCGGCCTTGGGCCCCATGCGCTTGA
>JAXZEJ010000280.1:0-1364 GCA_037424205.1 bacterium
ATTCCTTGCCGGGCGCCTTGCGAAGGCCTCGCCCGAGCTGCTGAACAAAGACGATCGCACTCTGCGTCGGACGCAGCATGATGACCTGATTGACTTCGGGTATGTCCACGCCTTCGGCGAAAATGTCCACCGTGAAGATGTAGTCGAGGCGGTTGTCGCCGATGCCGTGCGACAGACGATAGATCGCTTCTTCACGCACCGACTGATCGTCCTCGCCCGAGAGCGCAACCGTCTTGAAGCCGCGCTCATTGAAGAGATCGGACAGCTCCTTGCACTCACGGTTGCGGGAGCAGAAAACCAGGCCCTTGACGCGCGGACCGCTCCAGCCGAAGTACCGGGCGCGGTCAATGATGTTGTCGACACGCTCGGATGCCAGCAGAAGGCGGAAGTCGCTCACATCGTCCAGGAGAACGCCGCCCACCGTGACGTCCCGCACGCCGAAATAATGGAACGGGCACAGAAGATCCTCTTCCAACGCGGTCTTCAGGCGGATTTCGTAGGCAATATTGTGATCGAAAAGGGCATAGATGTCGGCCCCGTCCGTACGGTCGGGACTTGCCATCATGCCGAACCAGAGCTTCGGCGTGAAGTGCGCCATGATCCTGCAGTAGCTCTGAGCCGCCGCACGATGCACTTCGTCGATGATGATGACGTCAAAAGCCGACGGATCGAAGCTTTTGAGCACATGCTCGCGAGAGAGCGTCTGCATCGTTGCAAAGACGCAGTCCGCATTCCTTTCATTGCTGCCGCCGCCAAGAAGTCCGTAGGAACGACCGTCCGCGCCCAACACGCGCTTGAAGCTCTCCATCGCCTGCTTGGCGATCTGCTCGCGGTGCACGACGAAGAGCATGCGGCGAGGCTTCAATTCGCGCACGGCAAAGGCTGCGGCGTAGGTCTTGCCCGTGCCGGTTGCGGAAATGAGAAGCGCGCGGTGCTCGCCCGAATTTGCAATCTTCAGAAGATTCTCAACGAAGGCACGCTGCATCGAATTGGGTTCGGGACGAACCGACGACGCCGGCAGCGGAAGGTTCTTCATGACTTCCTTCTGCGCCGCCATGCGGGCATTGCGCTCGGCTTCGTACGCATCGACAACCTCATCGAGCGGACGACTGAGCGGATGATCCCACAACGTGTGGAATTCCGCCTTCAGCGTGCGCGCAAAGGCGCCGGTCTGCTTGGACACGAGCCTGGCGTTCCATTCGCGATTCGTTGCCAGCGCCGTTGCCGTGAGATTGGAGCTTCCGATCAAGAACCTGCAGACATCGCCGGAATTGAAGATATACCCCTTCGTGTGAAAGCCTTCGCGTCCTTCGGTTCGGAACAGCCTCACTTCAATGTTCGAGAGACTTGCGAGCTTGCGCATC
>JAXZEJ010000281.1:0-1947 GCA_037424205.1 bacterium
CGGCCGTCCCGTCATCACCGTCATGCCGGGCTCCCGCGTCGACGAGCTCAAGGGCTGCGCGCCGATCTTCTTCAACGCCGTCGAGCGCGTGCTTGCCCGCAGCGGCGATGCGCACGTTCTCATTCCGGCCGTTGACGAACAGGCCCGCACCCGCATTCTTCAGGTGGCGAGCATGTATCCGCGTCTTGCGCAGGCCATGCAGGTCGTCACGGGCGAAAGCCACCGCATGATCGAGGCGGCCGACGCCGTTCTCGTCGCCTCCGGCACGGCCGCACTTGCATGCGCGCTCTTCAAGAATCAGATGGTAGTCGGCTACAAGATGCCGGCTCTCACGGGCATGATCATGCAGAAGAAGGCGCTCATTCATTGCGTCTCGCTTCCCAACATTCTGCTCGGCGAAAACGTGGTGCCCGAGTTCCTGCAGTTCTTCTGCGAACCCGATCCCATTTCCTACGCGCTTGAGGATGCGCTTCAGAACGAAGCCCGCCGCAAGATGCTCGAGGAGCGCTTCTCCGCCATGCACGAAAGCCTCATTGCCGATACGCCCAATCTCGCTGCCGACGTCATCATGAGCGTCGCCAAGGCCTGATCGAGCTGAGATCGGACGCACACGCAGGGGCGCTTCGCAGGCCGGTTCCGCGGAGCGCCTTTTGCTTTTCAAATTCATTTTTCAGGACTTGAACGTGGCCAAAACCGCCGCTGTCAAAACTCAGCCGACCACCGACCTCCCGAGCCTTTTCGGCTCCGAGGATCCGCTTTTTTCGACGACGCTTGTGGCGGGCGTTGATGAGGCGGGACGCGGTCCTCTTGCGGGCCCCGTCTGCGCGGCAGCCGTCATTCTGGATCCCGAACGACCCATCGAGGGACTCAACGATTCCAAGAAGCTCTCCGCCAAAAAGCGCGAGGCGCTGGCACCCCTCATTCGCGAGCGCGCGCTTGCCTGGTGTGTCGCATGGGCGGACGTGCACGAGATAGACACCATGAATATTCTGCAGGCGACGATGCTAGCAATGACTCGCGCCGTCGAAGGCCTGCAGGTGAAGCCCGAGCTCATCCTCGTCGACGGCAACCGCACGCCGAAGGGATTGTCTGCGCCGGCTTCCGCAGTCGTCAAGGGCGACGCCAAGGTCGCTGCCATTTCGGCCGCCTCGATTCTTGCCAAGACCGCGCGAGACGCCCGCATGGTCGAGCTTGACGCCGTTTATCCGGGCTACGGTTTTGCCGGTCACGCCGGTTACGGCACCGCCAGACACATCGAGGCGATCCGCACGCTCGGCATTACGCCCGAACACCGCCGTAGCTTCGAGCCCGTCAAGTCCATGATTGCCGGTCACCTTCCGGGAGAAGATTAGCCATGAATGAAACGCTGATTGAAAGCGAGGCCAATGCCAGGTTCAAGCGCTGGAAGAAGCTCGCAAAGGATGCGCGCGCCGTTAGAAAGGAGGGCGCCACGCTGATGGAGGGCATTCACCTGATGCAGGTGGCGCTTGAGTCGGACTGCCGCGTGAACGCCGTGCTGATCGATGACGAGCGCGTGACTCGCGAAGCCGAGGATCTGGCGATCGAACTTTGCCAAAGGAGCGGCGCAAAGCTCTTTGCGCTTCCGCCCGCACTCTACGATCAGCTTTCGCCCGTCGAGCACGGCGTGGGCGTCATGTGCGAGGCGGCCGTGCCGGCCGCACCTTCGGACGACGCCTGGAAGTCGGCTGATGCGCTTTTCCTTGACGGCGTGCAGGATGCGGGCAACGCAGGCACGCTCATTCGCACGGCGGTCGCCGCCGGCGTGCGCGTCGTGGCGGCAAGTCCCGCCGCGGCCACGCTCTGGTCCCCGAAGGTGATGCGCGCCGGCATGGGCGCGCACTTCGGCGCGGTCTTCATCGAGAACATCACGCCCGAGGCCTTCCGAAAAGCCTATCGCGGCCGCATCTACGCGGCCGACGCCCGCGG
>JAXZEJ010000282.1:0-9613 GCA_037424205.1 bacterium
GATCTCGCGCTTCCCATGACTGCTGAAGCGCGTGGCCAAGGTACAGGAAAGGCTCGGATCCGCAAGGTTCCGAGCCTTTTTAGAATGCTGCTCCGCATACGACAAAGGCCCGTTCAATTCGAACGAGCCTTTTCGCATCGGGCGTCAAAACATTGCGTGGTGCGGCCACCGTGCGACGCGAGCGCCTGCGAGAGTAGGCGAAAAGGCGAATTGCAGTAGATCTGCAGTCTGGGATCGTACATCATGTCGACAAAGATTCGCAAGGTCAGCCCCCGCAGGTTCAACGCCCGCAGGGGCTTTTCAGCGACAGTCAGTTTGAAATTGACCGTCACTTTAAAGTTGACCGTCAGTTTGAAAGTGACGTCTGCACACGCCTACCTACCACCTACCAGCCACCTACCTGCTACTCATCTTCACGATGGCGTCCTTGTCTATCGCAGCCCTCTCAGAAAGCTCGACGCCTCGTTTAACCAACTCCGCGCCTCGGACGACAATGCCCGAGCATCTGGCAAGCTGCTCTCTGCAAGACTTGCAGGAATCCGGACCGGCTCCGGACAGTCGACGGCGGGCGGCGTCGGCCTGCTTGCGCACCCGCTCAACGTCGCCAGTAAGGTCATCGACACGAGCAAGTGCCGCATCGCGCTCTTCCCATGCGGCCACAAGGGCTTGTGTTTGCTTCTGCTCAGTTGCACGGTGCTTTTCCTCCATCGCTTGAGACCGTTCGGCATAGTCGCGGCGCAATTCTTCAATGTCTTTTGTGTAGAGTTCCGCCGAGTACTGGTAGCCTCCAACAAAAATGGCGGCACTCAAAACGAGCACCGCCAACATTTTCCAGTTGTTCACTTGAAGTTCTCCTCTATGTTGTGTAATATACACACAGTTCGTATCACTTCGGAGATCTTAATGACGTCTAATGAAGTGATCGACGCACTTGAGGCTGATGGTTGGATTCTGAATCGCGTTCGAGGAAGCCATCACATTTTCAAGCACCCGCTTAAGTCTGGGCATGTAACCGTTCCTCATCCTAGGAAGGATATGGCTACTGCCACAATCAAAAGCATTGAACGACAAGCGGGCTTGAAACTTAAGTGATGTTGGTCGAGGGGAGGGATACGCGAAATCCTCCCCTCATTGTGTTTCAGGAGTCCTTATGAGGTACCCAGTGGCAGTATGGGTAGAAGACGGCATTTATTCTGCCGAAGTTCCCGATCTACCTGGCGTTATCACCGAGGCCGACTCTTTAGAAGAGCTTGAATCTATGGTTCAGGAGGCCGCATCCGGTTGGATGGAGTGCGAGCTTGACGACGGTCGAGCCATTCCCTCTCCCACTTGTATCGAAAACTATCTTTCTGACGAAGACTATCAAGATTGCACTTGGATGCTTGTTGACATTGATATGTCCAAGTTGTCCGACAAGACCGAGCGTCTGAATATCTGCCTTCCTTCTCGCGCCCTTCGACGTCTTGATCTTCTTGCCGCGAAAGCCGGTGAGTCACGCTCCGGCTTTCTCGCAAAGACAATCTATTCTCTAAACGGTTAAAATCTAATCGCGGATTTTCTGCTTTTTAATTCCTTCGTTTCGAACACTGAAAAGGCTTCCGGCTTTCTGGGAGCCTTTTCTTTTGCACGCTCATTTCAGCGCCAATGCGACCAAGGCCGCTGTGATCGCGCTGAACCAGACACCGACTAAAAAGCCAACGGCCACTGCCTCATAGTTCTTCTTCATTTCAGCGCATCTCTCCAGGCCCTTACGGTGCTTGCGAGCGCAGTAAGAGCCTTTGCAAAAAGCCACAGCACGATGGCCAACACAAACGCAAAGGCCAAGACATACGCACATGTCGCCTGCCAAGTCAGTTCCTCAGCCATCATGAGTTCCCCTAACTTCAACGCACCGATTAAATTTGATAAAATACACTCCATAGACACCCATACCAATAGGTCTATATGTCCGAAGCCGCCCAGTCCCGACAACTGAGCGGCTTTTCCTTTTATCGCCCAACGCACATCGCGTACTCTTTCTCGCGCCGCTTCACCAGTCCCTCGACCTTTCGACCGCCTGCGTAAACCCAGCGCTTCAGCTCAGAGCACGCACCTTCGTAGTCGCCCGAGTTAAGCTTCCTGACAAGCGTCGACGTACAGAAGGCTTTGGTGCCGACGTTGTATGCGAAGGACGTGTAGGCGTCATACTCGCCTTGCGTCAGCGGCACAGTCACGCACGTGCCGATCGCGCTCTCAGCCTTGCCGACATCTCGATTCAGCCTCTCAAGCGCATGAGGCACGGTTATCTTGTCGCCCATCTTCACGCCCTCGGTCGAGCCAAAACCAATGGTCGGCACGTCGCCCGGCACAGGTATGTAAGCCTCGCCTCGATAACCCTCATAACTCGCAATGGCAAGCAGCCCTGCCGCAGAAAGCGACAAGACCCCCGCCGCGAGTCTCTTCTTAAGACTCACTCTTCTCCCCCTTCGCCTTCGCGATCGCCCGGATCATCGCGCCACGGTCGTCGCGCTGATTGACCGGCACAACCGTGCTCGGCTTCTTCCGTTTTGCAAAACTGATGAGGTAGAGCACAAGCTCAATCACCTTCGGCAAGCACCCAAGGATCATTACGATCAGGTAAACGCACGTGAGCACGCTTACCCATGTCTCAACGGTAAAGCCATACACGGTCAAGCCCGTGACAGCTACGCCAGGGGACGCCTTAACCGCACCCGAGGCCGTGCCAGAATAGAGCATGACCACAAACCTCTTGATGGGACTAAGTTCATCGCACATGAACGCTCCTAATAAGAAAAGCCCCCGAGTTGCCTCGGAGGCCTGATTGTTTACTTTGCGTAGCCCGCTATGCGGAAGCCGTAACTTTCGGCATAGCGATTCCATGAACTAAAGTATCTCGCCCATATGCCAGCGGACGCACCATAACTATTCACACCTGAGCAAAGCAATACGCTGTCAATGCCATTACCCAAATAGCAAATATCTCGCCCTAGCAAATCATTGCCTTGACTTTGATATGAGCTTGGCAACACACCGCAAAGGCTTCGTCTCGGCGTTCCAGACTCCGACCTTGCGTCAAAGGCATTTCCTCCCCAATACTTTGCACCAGAACCTGCGTCAATCGAAACAGAGTCAAAAAATGAAGAATCTGTACGATTGCCAATTTCAAAATCGCAAGCACTAACACTTTCTTTCATGACATTGATTTGGAAAGTTGACGGATTCGTTACCCCCAATGCAACCTGCCACTGTGAGCCCGAGACGTCAGTAATCCCGCTCACTTGGCCGTTGTGCGTTGTCTTGTTAAACGGAGTGCCTGACCCTGTTTTGCCAACATTCGGCTTGGCGCTGTGCGGAGTCCATACAACCGATGACTCGTTAACGTCTTTCAGACTTTGCGTGTTGCCCCTGGGGTAATTGGTATAGCCAAGCGAGTCGTACCATGCGCACCACCGCGAACTCGTCGCGGCCTGACCGTGGGCAAGCGAAAGCATGGCGATTGCAGACCACTGAAAAGCCGTCGTAACGAAATACGCTTGTCCACGAGCGTGACCCAGAGCAATCGAGTCGTAAATCGACCCTGAGCACCCCGACATCATGCCGTTTGAACCCGCCTGTCCCGAGTCAAGCACGATATTGTCTCCGTTTTTGACTGAAACTGCGTATCTTCCATAGACATCCTTCGAGCAGATGTACTTATCGAAGAAAAATCCAGACTTCTGCTGCCCGCCGTCGATGAAAGCGCGGTGGAGAAACCACCCGTCGCCTTCACCAAGAGCGACATCTCGGATCTCGAGGGCGTTCTCTTTGTCTCGCTGATAAGACGGGGCGGTGGGATTACCGATGCGATAGCAGAAAGCTGGGACGAAGCACATGACCGATCCGTTCTCGTGCTGATAGTTGCCGTAGTTCGCATGAGACGGATCGTCATATCCATCCATCGGGGTGAGCTTCATTTCTGCCAAATCTGCAGAGGCTCCGCCGTAAACGCCAACACCGAAACCCATGTCACCCGCCTTGCCGATCGTCTGGCTAATGCCTCCCCCAGCGCCTCGAAGAAGAAGTGCTCTACTGAACATCTTTCACCTCCCTCATGCTCGGCGGCAGGTGAGCTCGGCTCATCTCGCTTTCCCATGCGGTCTTGCAGTGGTCTTTCTGCCAGAAGAAAAGCGTGTCGATCAGCCTGCGCGGCCACGAGCGTGAGCCGTCCATGTAGTGACGCCACGCCCTCGCGGACATGGTTTCGTCCGCATAGCCGCAGAGCAAAGTGTTTGCCAGTTGATCCAAAGCGATCAGCACCTGAAGTCCATCGGGATGTCTCATGCGTTGCTCCTTTCATACGGCTTCGTCCAGAGGTTGGACATCGCCACCATCGCCTTCGTAAGCGCCTGTTGAAGCTGTGCTTTCGTCACCTTGACGACGCGATTGTCTGCGAGGACCCACTCGGTCTCTGTGAGTCCAGAGGCGTCTGCGACGGTGATAGTGCGAGCCATGCGGCTTTGAGCAACCTCGTCTCCGTCGAAGATCAGCCCGTCTACTTCTACGCGGATAGCTTCCACGGCCTCACGGCGCTCACGCTTCGCTTCCTGCAAGGCCATCTCTTCAAGCTCTTCAGGCGTCGGCTTGTACGGCTCAGGATCGGGCTCTTCCTTCACTTTATAAGTGACGCCCAGAGTCGCCCACTCTTCGGCGGTCTGTGGAGCGCCGAAGGCAACGCCCGTAGCTTTCGAGATTGCTTTTCGTACAGCGTGGACGGAGTAGTAAACCGTCTCGCCGTAGGTGTAAGTTTCAGTTTTCATACGTTACTCCGTCGTGATGAGAGACAAAATGCCGAAAGTACCGCACCACTTGCACACAAGCAGCGAGTTTGCTTTCACCTCGGGTGCGCTACCGCCTGCCCACTTCCAGTTCGATCCGGGCGAAACCTTTGCGCCCGCGCTCGTGATAGCGACATTCTTTTGCCACGTCTGTCCTGAAGTACCGTTCTGGACAGTAATCGTTCCTGCCGCCACCTGATCGTCAGCAGATGTGCTTGTTACGGTGACACTGTACGAAGACGACATAGCTTCGTAGCCAGAAAGCAAGCCGCGATTCCCTGACTTCTGGACAAGTCCAGAGACGTCAGGCGTAGCCCCTGCGGAACCTGTCTGACCTTTTAGCCCGCTAAAGGCAAGGTCGATCGTTCGCTGAAGGTCGGTCCCGCCAAGCGTGACCTTCACGCTCGGAGTGCCGACGGTATTCGATACAGTTGCAGTCACGTTCGTGATCTTTGCGGATTGACCATTCGTGCCGTCACGCCCTGGTGTACCCGGATCGCCTTTTTGGCCATTCAAGCCATCCTTGCCAGCCGCTCCCGTATCGCCCCTTGCGCCGATCTCCACCCAGTTTGCTGAAGTCGTACGAGGTTCGACGCCAGTAGCGTCTGCAACGCACTCCCAGATCGAGCCATTGTGCTTAACTCGATCAAGCACAACATACGCTGTAGACGCGGCATAGTCTCCCTTGTAGACTGGTCGAACTCGACCGATCTTAATTTTCGCCATCAGAAACCTCCAACTCTCCGTTTTCGTTGATCGTGTAGTTTTTCGTCTGCTGTTCTGCGAGCGTACTCAGCACAAGATCTCCGTCTGCGTCAACAGAGAACTGCATGAAAACCGCCTCACCATCTTTGCCGTCTCGCCCTGGCTCTCCGCGAGGGCCTGCTTGACCGTCTTTGCCGTTTTCACCCGGCTTTCCGTCCGCACCCTTCTCGCCCTTGAGGTTTGAGAAGTCGAAGGAAAGAGTGCGCTCAAGCTCGGTCCCGCCGAGGGTCACAGTGACAGAAGGGACGCCCGAAGAGTTAGTAACCGTGGCTGTGGCAGACGTGATCTTTGCAGACTTACCATCGGCACCGGGTTGACCGTCGATACCATCACGACCGGGCTTTCCATCCTCTCCCTTGGCTCCGTCCACGCCGTCCCTACCAGGCTTTCCGTCCGCACCCGGCGGTCCGTCTTTACCAGGAGCGCCATCGCGTCCTGGCGAGCCATCTGCGCCCTTTTCGCCATCCTTGCCATCGCGGCCAGGCTGGCCACGAAGCTCTTCCTTCTGCGCATCGGTAAGGTCTGCGAAGGTTAGCGCCTTGCCATCTTTGCCCGCAGGGCCTTGCGGACCTTGGAGCTGACCTGCATCAGCCCATGACTTGGACTCAGCCGCCCAATACCAGATATGCCCAGAAACCAGATAAGCGTCACCAGACTTGCCAGTCGGATGCGCCGCCTTCAAAGCCTCAGGCGAGGCGTACTCACCGAGAATCGTCAGGCCCGCGCCCGGATCGCCCTTGAGTTCTTCCTTCTGCTCAGGCGTCAGGTCGGCAAAGGTGAACGGCTTCCCGTCGATCCCGTCCTTGCCAGGCTCGCCCTTCAAGTTTGCGAAAGAGAAAGCGAAAGTACGCTTCAGAGGCGTGCCGCCAAGGCTCACATCTACAGAAGGCGTCCCAACGGTCTGAGTCACCGAAACCGTTGCGCCTTCGATCACAGCAGACCGGCCATCGATGCCATCGACACCATCCGTGCCGTCCTTGCCGGCAGGACCGCGCAGCTCTTCCTTTTGCTCTGTCGTGAAATCAGCAAACGTGAAGGGATCACCCTTTGCACCTTTCAGCCCTGCAAGCTGTTCTGGCGTGAAGTCATCGTAAGTAAAGGCATCGCCCTTTTCGCCCTTCAACAAAGCCAGCTGTTCTTTCGTGAAATCTTCAAAGCGGAAAGGCTCGCCCTTGAGATTTTTGAACTCGAGAGCAAGCGTCCTCTCAAGCTCCGTGCCGCCTGTCTGGACGAAGACGGAAGGCGTCCCAACCTTGTCGTCAACGGTTGCAGTAACGGACTTGATGACGGCAGACTTGCCATCTATGCCGTCAATACCGTCACGGCCTGGCTCGCCCTTGAGGTTCGTAAAGCCGAAGGTAAACGTCCTCTTAAGCGGAGTACCCCCCGTTTTGACGGTGACGGAAGGTGTGCCAACGGACTGGTCAACAGTAGCCGTCACCGACTCTATCGTTGCAGACTCGCCATTAACGCCCGGCTCGCCTTTTAGGTTGTCAAAGTCCAGATGGATCGTGCGCTTGAGTGGAGTGCCACCAAGAGTCACGCCGACCGAAGGCGTCCCCACGGCGTTCGTGACAGAAGCCGTCACGTCCTCGATCACGGCAGAATCGCCGCGCTCACCTTTGCCGCCTTGGATGCCCGGCGTCTTGATCCTGATCGGCGGCAGAGTTACCTGCCTTTCAACCACGATCGTGCTGGGCCAGATTGTTTCGCTCATCGCGTAACCTCCCTGTGCAAAATGAAATTGCCCTCGAGCACACGCGCTACAAGCCCTTCCGCGCTTACAATCTCAAGGTCGTAGACAAACCGCCCCGCGCTCATCGCCGTCGTGACGGCGTTCGGCCACCTTGCGGTGATCGTGCCATCCTCGATGCTGAGGCGGCCATTTTCGGTCGTCAGCTCATCACTGACCTTGCCGCTACCTGCGCTCGCACGAATCTGCATGCGAGCCGTAAAACCCGACAAGTCCATCAGCTTGTCTTCTGCGTCGTAGAGTTCAATCGGGACGGCAAAGTCTGAGCCTTGATCGAGCACGAAGTCATACTGCGCTGCTTGTCTCATGCCTTCTTTCCTCGCGTGTACGGGATCGTCCAGACATCAGCCATCGCAAGCATCGCCTTCGCCAAAGCTTGCTTCATCTGGTCGAGCGTGACCTTCGCCACGGAGTTGTCTGCGAGAACCCAAACGGTTTCCGTCAAGCCTGTCGCATCAGCAGCGGCAATCGCACGAGTCATGCGCGTCTGGGAGGTCTCATCAGCATCAAAGGTCATGCCGTCGACTTCGACCTTCAAGCGCTCGACGGTCTCAGCTCGCTCGATCTTTGCCTTCTCAAGCTCTTCGGCCGCTTTCTCCTCCTCTGTCTTTTCAGGAACTCGCTCGATAGACAAAGAAAAATCTTCGCTTTGCACAAGTCGATAGCCCTCTTCTTCACCAAAGGTACGAATCAATTTGCGAAGCTCGATGTCATGAGCCGTCATCGAGTCGTGCGGGACCAACAGGCCAATGCATTCCGCGGCGCACGTCGGCTTCTTTTCCGTAGTCCACTTGCCACCGAGGCGCTTATAAAAAACGGAGTCGTCGGGGTTGCCAACCCACGGACAGACGTCGGTCGAGCTTGGTGCTTCGAGCCAGTCGCCGAAAGCGTCGAGCATCCACGCCGTCTCCCCGAGGTAGTACCCGGCAGGGTCCCACTCATAAGCTGTTTTAAGGTTTGTTTCACTCATGGCTTTAACCTCAAAGAAAATTGCGGCTCTCACTCCGCAAGAAAAGAGATATGTCGTCACTGACACCCACGGACTCACGCTCAGAGTTCATCCGAGTGGCACGAAGTCCTGGTGCCTTAGGATCTGCCACAAAGGCCGCGTCACCGATGTGACTCTTGGCCGGTGGCCTGAGATGGGTTTGAAGCATGCACGGCAGACTGCACGTCAAAAGCGCAAGTCGCTCGGGCTGGATGACGCGCCGTTGGGCTATGTCTTTAGAGACGCCTACCGCCTGTGGTGTGACTTGAAGAAAGACCGGATCGTGTCGTACCGCGACGAAAAGCGAATGCTCGAACGTCATCTTCTGCCGGCGATCGGATCAAGGCAGTTGGACGAGATCACGGCTCCGCTCGTCATCCACGTGCTGAGGCCCGTACAGCAGTCGGGCAAGCAGGTGACACTCAAGCGCCTCGTCATGCGATGCCGCGAGATACTTGACCTTGCCGTATGCGCCGGATACATCCAGCACAACCCGATCGACAGACTGAATCGGATCTATGCATCGCCGACCGTTACGCCAATGCCATCCATTCCTTGGCAAGAGCTTGATCAAGCGATGAGCGTCATCTCCTACGCTCCAAGAAAGATTCAAATCGTCTTTCTCCTATCGCTGTGCTCGATGCTCAGACCGTGCGAGGTCGCAAAGCTTCGTTGGGACTGGATCGACGAAGACGTGCTTGTCATTCCGCCCGAAGAAATGAAAAAGAGGCGAGCGCATCGAGTGCCACTCACCTCTCAAATCCAAGCGCTTCTTCAGGAAGCCAAGCAAATTTCCAAGCATCCGCGATCAGGGTTTGTGTTCCCAGGTCGGGAAGGCTCCAAGCCCATGTCGTCTCAGACGCTTTCCAAGTACCTGCACACTACCGAGCTGCGTGGACGGCTCGTAGCCCACGGCCTTCGCTCAATCGCCCGCGGTTGGCTGGCGGATCACGATATGCCGTATGAGGCTTCCGAAGCTTGTCTTGCTCACCTGACGGGAAGTGCAGTCTCACGTGCGTACCAACGATCAGATTTCCTCGACGCAAGACGGGAGATCATGGCGCAGTGGAACGCGTACGTTTTTGACTGTGCCGTCAAAGCCGGCATCGTGCTTCAAACCACTTGATTTTCACTGAAAAGGCATTTGATTTACCTCCATTTTTGACTGTGCTCGGCTCAGTGTGCTCATTTGCACAAGCCGCGGCATCAGTCGAATGCTTTTGACCAATCGGGCTTGACCGAACATCAGTGACCATTACCACGGCTTCGGCAATAACAATGAAAACAACGGCG
>JAXZEJ010000283.1:0-1418 GCA_037424205.1 bacterium
ATGATCCCGAACGTGAGCCTGCCGGCGTTCGTCGCCCGCCCGTCTTTCCTGACGACGGATCCGAACGTATCCTTCATCGGTCAGGTGTGCCTCGTATGGTGGTGCTTCGCCGGGTTTGAGGCCTGTGTCGCTATGGGCGAAGAGATCAAGCATCCGCGCATCAACATTCCGCGTGCGCTCTTCCTGGCCCCCTTCGTGGTCTTCGCAGTGAATGCCCTTTTTCAATGGTTCCTTATCGCCATTACGCCTGTGAATGCTCTCGCCTCTTTGGCGACTGCCGAAGCGCCTTATGCCGAAGCCATGAAGGCTGCCGGCATTCTCGGCTTCCCGCTTGCTCTTCTCGCTGCCGGCATCGCGTTCGGCGGCGACTTCTCGACCTTGAACGCCTCCGTCGCCTCGACGCCGCGCTATCTCTTCACGATGGCACGCGACGGCGTCATGCCGAAGATCTTCGCGAAGACGGGCGAGAAGACCCATGCGCCTTGGGTGTCCATACTCGTTCTCGGGATTCTCGCTTGTGCGCTCATCGCGACCGACTCGCTTATCTACATAGCTTCGCTTTCGCTCTTTGCAGACCTCTTCTACTATGTGATCGGCATCGTTGCAGCCTATGCGCTTCGCCGCCGTCATCCGGAACTCAAGCGCGGCTACACGGCGCCCTTCATCTCGATCGGTGCTCCCGTGAGCGTCCTCATCTATCTCTACATGATGACGCAGCTTGATGCCAACGCTTTTATCACAGGCGTCGTCTGGTGCGTGCTGGGTCTGGTGATCTATGCTTTGTGCAGTCACCGGTATGGAGAGGAAGGAGCCTTCGAGCTTGATCTGGCTGCTTCAGGCGCAGAAGACGAACCGACGCCCGAGGAACGCATAGCCATGGATCGTGAATACAAGCTCTGGAAGCTGATCGTGGGTGCTGCCAGCTCGCTGGCGGTGCTTCTCTTTGTGATCCCGTTCGTCGTTTGTTGACGAAGAGAATGAGCCTGCATGCAACAACGGCCCGGTCTTGCGATCGGGCCGTGTTGCTATGGGCTTATGCTTTATTTGACAAGTTTGTCTCGGTGATTGTCGATGACAGCGTAGCTGTGACCGTTAAAGGTTATCCATTCAACAGTTGAGGTTCCGGATGTGCCGGGTTTGCTGGTATCAACTGTTAGAGAGTCTTTATTCTTGTCGTATTGAGCAACATATTGATTAACGGTGACAGTCTTTTTATGAGAGGAGTTGTTTTTAATTTCTTCAGTGTCCGCGTCCGAAAGTTTGGCGGTCCAAAGATATACTTTGCCTGCTTTGGAAACCCCCTCTCTTTTGAATTGCATGCGCCAGATGATTTGGTCGGTCTTTAATCCTGCATCTGTCATCGCTTTCGTCACCCTTTGGGTCATAGTTTTTTCTTCAGTGCCTGGGTAGTTTGAGTC
>JAXZEJ010000284.1:0-1287 GCA_037424205.1 bacterium
TATTTTCGATGGCAGTAACCGGCTGGCGGCTTTGGACTTGGACATGGTTTTTGTCAATGGTTTGCAAAGATTGTTTGGTGTCGGGAATTGTACGCGGAATTGCACAGCAGGACGGCCGGACGGTGTAACCTATTGAGAACGAGATTTTTTAAGAGGAGCTGGATGACATCCGAATTCTTGACAAGGCGCGCTGCCGCTTTTGCCGCATGCGCGTCTGCCGCCATGCTCGCCGCCTGCTCGAGCACCCCCGGGACGGGACCCGAGGGCCGGTCATACCTGAATCCCTATCAGTCATACAAGTCTCTGTGCGTCGTGCCCGCCGAAGAACATTCGGCGACGCTCGATCTGACGCTCATGCGCATGCTCAGGGACCAGGGCTTCGAGCCCGATCTGCTGGAAAGAGGAGATCGTGAGTCCGTCCGCCGCTGCCGAGGGATCGTGACCTTTTCGACCGGCACGGCGCAGCGTCCTTTTGATGCGCCGGCCTTCATGTCGCTCACCTTTCTCGATGCCTATACGGGCGAAACCTATCATGTGTCCGCCGCACGCTCCAAGGCAGGGGAGGGCCATGCGCTTTTTGCCGACGCTCCCTTTTCGGATCCCAACCGCATGATCAAAAACCTTGTCGAAAGACTCTTTCCCGAGCGAACCGATCACTAGGCCTTGTGCAATGAATGAAAGCGAGTGCTCGCTCGCTTTCATCTAATCCTTTGGATTTAGAAATGAATACCTCTAAAGAGGTATTTTTCTCATCTCGGGATAATCCCTAGTCGTTGTGTAAAGCTCCGAAATTACCTGATTCTTGTCAAAAAAGCATGCGAATCGTATCGCTAGGTTCTCCAAAAGGGGTAGACGGCTAGTTCGAAATGACTAGAATGTCGATACGGTTGAACGACACCAAGCGTTCGACTCCAGCAACTGAGGCCGGATCAGGCGGCTTCAGGCGCTGACGGCATCGGCGCTGACATCGGGGGATGTGCAAAGGAGCGCCATGACCAGATGCCGTTGAGTGAGGCGGTCCGTGACCGCCCTGCGGCCAAGCATCCGGCGTGACTCTCCGGATGCGCGGTCCACTGTGACGGGATGGAAGATCGGACGGGCGACCAACCGATTCGAACTTCCGGAGCGCCCGAAAGGGCAGGCCCCTCGTCGCATATCACGGAACTTATGGGAGCGTTCGACCAAACGCTCCCTTTTTCTTTTGGGCCGTCCGGTCGCCCGGCCAAGCGTACCGCACAGGACTGCGAAGGCCGATTTCGAGGCGTATCATTAAATGGTTCGCACCGT
>JAXZEJ010000285.1:0-26935 GCA_037424205.1 bacterium
GAGCAGCGGATTGAAAATCCGCGTGTCGGCGGTTCGATTCCGTCCCCAGCCACCACGAATCTCGTAGGGCGTAAATTGATTTTTTCTGATGGCTGGGTAGCTCAGTTGGTAGAGCAGCGGATTGAAAATCCGCGTGTCGGCGGTTCGATTCCGTCCCCAGCCACCATGCCGCAAGAAGCAGACTGTGTGAGCAGCCTGCTTTTTTTGTATCCACACTTTACACTTCCGTCTTTAACGAGCGCTGCCTGCCGGCAACGCCCGTTCCTCTCAGGGGGATCACGCATCTTTCAAAGGTTGCGATAATGCTCCCAACCCTTCGCACGAAGCACGCAAGCCGGGCACGTTCCACATCCGTACCCCCACTCATGACAATGGTCTCGATCGCCCATATAGCAGGTATGCGTTTCCATACGAATCAGATCGACCAATTCTTTTCCACCCAACTCTTCGGCAAGTAACCAGGTCTGCGCTTTGTCGAGCCACATAAGCGGCGTTTCAATCACTAGCGGCGCATCCAATCCGAGCGAAAGCGAAACCTGCAAACTCTTCAAAGTATTGTCTCGGCAATCTGCGTATCCAGAGTAATCCGTTTCACACATGCCTCCTACAAGCACGCCTATACCTCGACGATAAGCAAGCGCAGCTGCAAACGTAAAAAAGAGCAGATTCCTAGCCGGTACAAAGGTATTCGGAATATTGTTCTCCATGAACCGCAGCTCCTGCTCGCGTGTGAGCGCACAATCGCTTATCTGTCCGAGAAGCCCCATATCGAGCATATGATCTTCGCCAAGCCTCTCTGTCCACTCCGGCCTGAAACTGCGCAACTTCTCCAACACCGTTTTGCGACACTCGAGCTCAACAGCATGCCGCTGACCATAATCAAAACCAATAGTCTCTACTCGTTCAAAGCGCGACAGCGCCCATGCAAGGCACGTTGTGGAATCTTGGCCGCCTGAAAAAAGAACCATGGCCGCGCCTTGACGTGCAGGACTTATTTCATTCATTTCAGTCATAATGATTTTGCTTTAAGTAAGAATTGTCTTTTTCATACAACAGAAGTGCCGCCACTCGATTCCGAACCCTCAGACACTCGCGAACATGTTGCTCTCCGAGCCATCTGACAAGACCGTATGAGAGTGCTGCAGCAGCCCCCTGCCCGGCAATAGGCACCCAGCGCGCGGTCTTTCCCGCACACCATCTGCTGCCGAGTTGTCTTACGATTTCAAGTGTCGCGATGCCTGTCATCGACTTGCCCGCCATCACGGCGCCAATACCCGAGAGTGCCTCGTAGACAGCCACCCGTTCCTGCATGCCGAGTCGAGCAATCTGATCCGGACTCAGGCAAAAGGCACGATTGACAGCATTCATCATACTCACAAGCACAGCAACATCCACTGCTACATCAAGTCCCGGCAATGGAACAAGCACAGCACCTGCACTCAATAGAGCACGACGATTAATCTCTGCTCGCGCACGCCTGGCGACATCCTCCAGTTCACCAACCGCCAAATCCGTTTTCACATCCTCTCGCATGAGACTCCTCCCGCAAGTGCTTCCCTCTTAAGCTATACACAACGTTGAGCCTTATATAATTCGCGCATTATTAAACAATGTTGCAACTTCTTCGTTGCGCTCCTCTTTCCCTTCCCCGACGCGATGCATCTTCTTGCTATAGGTCTCAACCATACTACCGCTCCCGTCTCCGTTCGCGAGCGAGTAGCCTTTGGTCCCGAAGAAATCGCCGAAACCATCGGCCACATGCGCGAGCGGTTCTCCAGCACGCAACTCGGCGGCATTCACGAAACTGCCATCCTATCCACCTGCAATCGCACTGAAATCTATTGTGCTGCAGAGGATACGGATGCAGCCAGAGAGTCCGTGCTCAACTTCATCTGCGAACGCAAGAACGTCAGCCGCTCCGAACTCGAGCCCCACATCTACACATTCTCGCAAGAGGAAGCTGCCAAGCATACCTTTCGCGTAGCTTCCGGTCTCGACTCCATGGTGCTCGGTGAAACGCAAATCGTCGGCCAAATGAAAAAGGCTGAAAAGATGGCTCGTGACGCCCACGGTCTAGGCACGATGCTCAACCATCTCTTCCAGTCCACCTTTACAGTCGCCAAGGAAGTTCGCACCGCCACCGCCATCGGCGCCAACTCCGTGAGCCTTGCCGCTGCGGCCGTACGTCTGGCGCTTCGCCTGTTCGGAAGCCTCAATGACGAACGCGTTCTTTTTGTCGGTGCCGGCGAAATGATAGAGCTCTGCGCGGCACATTTCGCCGCCCAGCAACCTAAATCCATCACGATTGCTAATCGTACGCTCGAACGCGGGCAGGTGCTTGCACGAACCGTTCATGCCGACGCCATCCGACTCGCTGAGCTTCCGGAAAAGATCGCTAACTACGATATCATCGTTTCCTGCACGGCCTCTGCCTTGCCGATCATCGGCCTTGGAATGATTGAACGCGCCGTCAACGAACGCAGGCACCGTCCGATGTTCATTGTCGACCTCGCAGTTCCTCGCGACGTAGAACCCGAAATTGATCGTCTTGACGACGTCTATGTCTACACTGTCGACGATCTTGGTAAAGTGGTCACTCAGGGCATGGCCAGCCGACAAGCCGCCATCACTCAAGCTGAAACCATCATCAGCCTGCGCATGAACGATTTCGCCGAATGGCTTCGCCAACGCGAAACCGTTCCCTTCATTCAGTCGTTGCGCGACCGCGCTCATCTGCTCGCCGAAGCTGAACTCTCCCGCGCACTTCGCCATCTTCATCACGGCGATAAACCCGAAGATGTTCTTCATATGCTTGCCTACGGTCTCACCAACAAGCTCACTCATGATCCAACGATCCTGTTGCGAAACGGCGAAGGACTCGACAGCGAAGACCGCGACCTGATGGAGCGTCTGCTCAACCGCTTCTACCGCCGTCAGAATCGATGAGGCGATCAAACCTAACATATTGAGAGGAACCTGCGGGTTCCTCTTCTTTTTTGATATTCTTTAGAACTGCATTCTTCGGGCCCCTGCTTGCGGCCCTCCGCCTTAGAAATATTCGTGATTATGATCAACGACAACATGCGTTCCAAACTCCGTCAGCTTGCTCGCCGCCTCGAAGAAATCGATGGCATGCTCGCCGACCCCGCCTGCGCAAGCGACATGTCAAAATACCGTTCCCTCACCAAAGAACGTGCAGACATCGAACCCGTCGTCAAAAAATACCTCGAGCTAGAAGCCGTCGACATGGACATTCAGACCGCTCAGGAAATGCTCGACGATTCCGACATGAAGGCATTCGCACAAGAGGAAATTCTTGAAGCTCAGAAAAAACTCGATCTCATTGAGCGTGAACTTCAAATTTTGCTCTTACCCAAGGATCCCAACGACAGCCGCAACATCTTCCTTGAAATCCGAGCAGGAACTGGAGGCGATGAATCCGCACTTTTTGCAGGTGATCTGCTACGCATGTACCTAAGATACGCCGAGGATCACCGTTGGCAAACAGAAATTGTTTCCAAGAACGAAAGCGAACTTGGCGGCTACAAGGAAGTCATCGTTCGAATTATTGGCGAAGGCGCCTATTCCAAGCTCAAATTTGAATCCGGCGGTCACCGCGTACAACGTGTGCCTGCGACCGAAAGTCAAGGCCGTGTTCATACTTCAGCCTGCACCGTCGCGGTCCTGCCAGAACTCGACGAAATTGGTGAAGTAAACCTCAATCCAGCCGAACTTCGCATTGACGTTTTCCGCGCCTCTGGAGCTGGGGGACAACATATCCAGAAAACCGACTCCGCTGTTCGAATCACCCATTTGCCCACCGGAATGGTTGTCGAGTGTCAGGACGAAAGAAGCCAAACTCAGAACAAGGCTCGTGCCATGGCCGTCTTGGCCTCTAGACTTCACGCCGCCCAAGTTGCCGAGCAACAAGCGAAAGAGGCAAGCGAGCGCAAAAGTCTGATCGGCTCTGGGGATCGCTCAGAAAGAATCCGCACGTACAATTACCCTCAAGGCCGCGTAACTGACCACCGAATCAATCTCACGCTCTATCGTCTTGAGGCTATCATGAACGGTGATCTCGAAGAAATCATCACGGCTCTGAACACACAGCATCAGGCGGAACAGCTCGCCGAGCTAGCCTAACGGAACACGCATAACGTCATGAACGAAGTCAAGCTCAACACCATCCGCGCCTTGATTGGCGAAGCGACCCCGAAAATCGGTCGCTTCGAAGCAATGATCCTTCTTGCCCATATTCTGGGCAAGCCAAAGGAATATCTTATTGCGCACGATGATGAAGAGCTTCCCGACACCACGCTCATGACATTTGACGTCTACGTCTCCATGAGGCTTGACGGCGTTCCCATCGCATATCTCACCGGACGCCAAGAATTCTTCGGCCGCTACTTCACCGTAGACCACAATGTGCTCATTCCGCGTCCCGATACAGAGGTTCTCATCGAGCAGGCTCTGATCGTTGCTCCGGAAAAACCAGAGATCCTCGACATGGGCACAGGCAGCGGTTGCATAGCTATCACCCTTGCAAAAGAGTGTCCAGGAGCTCTTGTCACTGCCACAGACATCTCCGAAGCTGCGCTCTCTGTTGCTCGCGGCAACGCTGAAGCACTCGACGCAAAAGTTGAATTCCGAAAAGGTTCCTGGTGGGAAGCTATTCCTGAAGATGCCCGCTACGATCTGATCGTAAGTAATCCGCCTTATATCCGCCACGACGATGAACATCTCCCCGCACTTCGCCACGAACCACAAGGAGCGCTCACAGATGGCGGTACAGGACTCTCCTGCCTTGAAGAAATTACCACACACGCCATGAACCACCTCCGCCATGGTGGTTGGCTACTTGTGGAGCACGGTTGGGATCAGGGACACGACGTGGCCGCACTATTCCGCTCCGCAGGACTTGCAGCGGTACGAACAGTCCGAGACTACGGCGGCAATGATCGCGTGACAATGGGCCGCAAGGCTGATGCCTAACCTCAAAAATAAATGGCGAACTCAATAACAGCCAAAAAGAAAAACCCGCACCGTATAGCACGATGCGGGTTTTAATATTTGGTGCCCCTTATCTGACTCGAACAGATGACCTACCGCTTACAAGGCGGTTGCTCTACCAACTGAGCTAAAGAGGCTCGAAAAGCATTTGATTATAGCAGTTTTTTAGTTCTTGGAATTACTTCACGCGCATCGGACGACGCACCCCTGCCCCGGTTGGCACAGATTCCTTTTCTGGCTCGTCAACGGGCGATTCCGTCACCTCAAAATGAAGCGAGAACTGCTGACATTCAAGCGGCGTCACAGCAATAATACGGTTTAGCGGTACCAAAACGTCGAAAATCTCATTATTTTCGCCAAAGCGCGCCTGAAACGTAAGCTCCGTATCCGAAACGGCAAGCCGATTAACAGCTTCATCCGTCAGGTCAAAGATGATGCGGCCATCGCGCACATATTCCTGCGGCACACGACAGGCATGATCCACCGCTACCATGACGTAGGGCGTCGTGCCGGTGTCACGGCAGTAATCCAGAACCGCGTTTATCAGATAGGGTTTTATCGGTCTCGGTTCTGCCATCTGAGTACCCATTTGATGAATGCCTCCCCAAAAAACAAAGAAGCGCAAGATCAAAAGATAAACAGCCGACAGAACAAGACACTAGCCTGTCGGCCATTCATATTCGAAAGCCTGCAGGGAATCCAAATTTCCTATGCAGCCTCAATAGCTCAACGTCGCATCACACGCTCGGACGGCGTCATCGAATCAATGAAGGCAGGACGAGAGAAAATGCGTTCGCCGTACGTCATGATCGGAGCCGCACTGCGCGGCAACTCGATGCCGTAGTGAGAGAGACGCCAAAGAATCGGAGCAAGCATCACGTCAAGAAGCGAAAAATCTTCGCCAAGCAGGTATGTACCGTTCGTCAAACGACTGCCGATGACGGAAAGCTGGTCGTGCAACTTGCGACGAGCATTTTCATGCATCTCATCACTCAGATTGCGGTTCTCAAGAATGCGTACCTGAGAGAAGACCTCTCGATTAAGCACGTAGAGGAACAGACGGGCGCGAGCTCGATGCATCGGATCAGGCGGCATCAGCTGCGGATGCGGGAAGCGGTCGTCAATATACATGTTGATCACTTCGGCCTGATAGAGCGTAAGCTCGCGTTCTCGAAGAATCGGCACTTCACCATAAGGATTAAGAGAACTGACATCAATCGGCTGAAACATGTCAATGTCCTGAATCTCGAACTCGCAGCCCTTTTCGAAAAGCACGAAGCGGCAACTGTGAGAGAACGGACAGGTCATGCCCGAGTAAAGCACCATCATAAGATCTTATCCTTTGAACACACTGTCGATGCGCCCTCCATGAATCGAAGAGCACTAGAAGTTCTATTCTAGCGAAATCAACTTTCTTTTTCTACATGCACAATTTTTACATCATTGGCTTCGACTGTGTCTCTAGTCGAGACGAGAAATGTAACCGAATTTCGCCCCCATTTCTCATACCGGATTATCATCATCAAAATATGAAATTTCGAGTTCCGGCCAACAACTCTTGAGATGTCGACCAAGCGCACGAATTCCAAGCGTTTCCGTCGCATGGTGACCGCAAGCGAGATAAAGAATGTCGTTTTCACGAGCCTCATAAGTTGTGCGCTCCGAGATCTCGCCAGAAATGTACACATCACAACCTAGCGAAGCTGCCTCAACTAGCTCGTCCTGCGCTGCGCCAGAACACCAACCCACACGACGGATTTCTCCACCAGCATCTCCCACGCGCACACGGACGCCGCCAAAAGCTTGAGAAACACGCTCGACAAACGTTTCCGTCGACACAGAGCCTTCCTTGGGATGGCCGACAAACAAAAGTTCAAGGCTACCTGCTCTTTTCTCTATTTCAAGTTCGAGTACGCGAGCAATTTCTACATTGTTGCCTACCTCCTCATGAGCATCTAGCGGCAAATGATAGGCAATCAGATTGATATCTTGCGCCAAGAGTGCCTTCAAACGCCGTTGCTTCATACCTACCACCTCGGGGGATTCCCCCTTCCAAAACCAACCGTGGTGCACAAGGATGCAGTCTGCTCCTACATTGCAAGCATGATCGACAAGAGCCTGGCTAGCACTTACGCCGAGAACGATTCGATGAATTTCAGGCTTTCCTTCAACCTGAAGACCATTTGGAGCATAGTCCTTGAACGCCATCACATTAAGATAAGCATTCAGATACTCTACCAAGGCTTTAGTCTGCATAATGTTCTACTCCCATTTTTTTATTGAGACTGACTGGCTCGAAGGTCATTTCCTATGATCCGCAAACTATGGCTCATTTTTGCACAAGCCGTCACTGTAGCAGCCGGCGTCTCGCTCGGTCTGACGGTTGCAACCGGGTGGCATCCTTTCGCGCCACCGCAAACGAATGCAAACATTCCCGACTTCAGCAAAGCTGTTGATCGGGCATCTCCCGCCGTCGTCACTATTTTCACACGGCACGTCACCCCCGGAAAGCGCGCCGAACAAATTGGCACCAACTGGAACAGCCTGCCCGAAGAAGATTTCAACACACTCGGAAGCGGTGTCATTGTCTCTGCCGCCGGCTTCGTACTCACGAACTACCATGTCGTTGCTTCCGTTCACGGTCTTTACGTCGGCCTGCCAGACGGTAATCAGGCCGAAGCTGTCATGGTAGGCGGTGATCCCGATACAGATCTAGCACTCCTCAAGATCTCGACCGAAAAGAATCTCCCTTATATTCATATTGGAAACTCATCAATGCTTCGAGTCGGTCAGTCCGTTCTCGCCATCGGCAATCCTTTCGACGTCGGATTAACCGTTACTTCCGGCATAGTCTCTGCCCTCGGCCGTCACGGGCTCGGCCTCAATAGCTACGAAGACTTCATCCAGACCGATGCCGCCATTAACCAAGGAAACTCTGGCGGTGCACTCGTCAATGCAGAAGGAGAACTCATCGGCATCAATACTGCCATTTTCTCACCCGACCACTCTGAAGGCTTTATCGGCATAGGCTTTGCAATTCCTAGCTCCATCATCAACCGCGTGCTTCCGAGCCTCATGGAAGGAAAGCCCGTCGAACGTGGTTACCTCGGCTTCGTGCCCAGACAACTTTCGCAAGAATTTGCACAAGATCTCGGGCTTTCAGTCGCCAAAGGCGTAATGGTAAGTCACGTACTCGCCAAGAGTCCCGCCGGCAAGGCCGGGCTCCATGCATTCGATATTGTGAAAAGTCTCAACGGTGAGGACATTCACAACGTCAATCGACTGCAACAAATCGTTGCTCGCCTTAAGCCGGGAGAACCGACAGAAATGATTGTGTTGCGAGGAACCACGAATCTCAAACTCACCATGAATCCGGCAGTTCGTCCAAAGAATGCACGCGAACGCGAGAAGGCAGGCTCTGCCGCTCTCAACACTATTTGAGCATCTCATTAGCAAAAAAGCGCACTCCCTGAGGAATGCGCTTTTTTCATAATAGTGCCAATGAATTATTCTTCGTCCTCTTCATCCTTGGACATGCCGTCGATCTCATCTTGAGTTTTGCCGAAGAACTTAACGAGCCAAATACCAGCCTGGAAGAGGATCACGAGCGGAAGAGCCAAAAGAAGCTGTGAAAGCACATCTGGCGGCGTAAAAATGGCAGCAATCACAAAGGCGCCAACAATCACAAAGGGGCGAGCCTTCACAAGCTTTTCATAAGAAGCAAGCCCCACGTGATTAAGAACCATCACAACGATCGGCACTTCGAACGTAAGACCGAAAGCAACAAACATCGTCAGCACAAAGCTGAAGTAGGAGTCAATGTCCGGTGCAAAGTTCACACTGTCAGGCGAGAACCCGGCAATGAACTGAAACACCATGCGGAACACGATGAAGTAGCAATAGGCCATGCCCAAAGCAAACATCACGATCGAGGAGATCAAGATTGGAAGAGCCAAACGCTTCTCCCGCCGATAGAGGGCCGGAGCCACATACGCCCACAACTGATAGAGCACATACGGCAAAGCAATAAGGAACGCCACGAAAAGCGTCACCTTGAGCGGGACCATAAACGGTGCCACCACCCCAGTCGCCAGAAGCTTCACACCTTGCGGCAGCGCGACCATGAGCGGTTGGCTCAAAAAGTCGAAGATCTGCTTCATGAAGGGCGATAGACAGGCGAAGATGATCAAAACAGCAATCGACGCCTTGACCGTGCGATTGCGAAGTTCGATCAAATGGCTGACGAGCGGCTGCTCGTTCGCGGGATCATCCGGCGCCTCAAGTTGTTTGTTGTTTTCAGCCATGATTGTTCTTTATCGGTAGATGCGCGGACGATTGGTACGCGCGCGGGAAGCCAAACGGCGATTGCTTCCACCCATCTGGGCTTCGCGAAGACCAAGCTCGCGGCGAAGCTTGGCGATTTCCTGGGCAAGTTCGTCAACCGACGGACCGGCATGGTAACGCTTCGTGAAAGTCTTGGGCTCCTCCCACTTATACATGGGCTCAGCAGCCGGACCGTTCTGATTGTCACCCCAGCCATAAAAATCCGAAATCTCATTATTGGACATCACGGCATTCTGGACTGACGCCGTTTCCTCAATTTCCTTGAGGTTGTCCTGAGCCGTTTCAGCAACGGCCTTGGCCTCATCGGCAGCGGACTTGACATCGTTTTCGATCTGTGCAGCCGACTTCTCAACCGTCGACTTGACATCGTCGGCAAGTGCCTTGGCCTCATCCTGAATGCGTTTTAGTTCGGAGAGTTCCGTTTCGCGATCGATATCCGACTTCACCTGAGCGACAAAGCGCTGAGCTTTGCCAATCCACTCGCCGGCTGTGCGTGCGACCACGGGCAGACGCTCGGGGCCGAGAACCACGAGAGCGATCACGCCGATCAACAGCATCTCACTGAAACCAAAGTCAAACATGTTTATCCCTGTCTTTCACTAAAGAGCCGCGGTCAGCCCCTGAGACTGCCGCGGCCGTTAGCTTAAGCGCCAGCGCTGACGAGCACGCCGTCAACGCGGCAGGCCACACGCCCCGTCAGGGGCCGTGCGAATCAAGAAGCGTTGGTCTTGTCCTTGGCTTCGACGTCGACCGTAGCCTTGTCCTGAGCGATTTCCTTCTTCGCAGCAGGCGTGTCGTCGGCCTCCTTCATGCCTTCCTTGAAGCCCTTGATGGCACCGCCAAGATCCTTGCCCATATTCTTGAGCTTACCGGTACCAAAAACCAGCACGACGATGGCGAGAACGATCAGCCAGTGCCAAACAGAAAGGGAACCCATTTTGTACTCCTTATTTTGTCCAAGGCTGAGGACCGCCCAAGACATGAATGTGTAAGTGATCGACTTCCTGACCGCCGTCACGGCCAGTGTTGATGATGACACGGAAACCGTTGACGGCACCTTCCTGCATGGCCAACTTTCGGGTCAACCCAAGCATTTTACCCAAAAGCGCATTATCCTCAGGCTCGGCTTGAGCCAGAGACTGAATGTGCTTTTTAGGAATAATCAAAAAGTGCACCGGAGCCTTCGGATGAATGTCCTTAAAGGCCAGTACCTCGTCATCTTCGAAAACTTTAGCTGCCGGAATGTCGCCACGAGCGATGCGGCAGAACAAGCAATCGTCAAGCTGCATATAAACCTCAATGAGAAGAGAGCGGTCCCGGCTTCAACACGCCTGGTTCCGCTCATGTCGCACCTTGCCATAACATTTTACTGGCCAGGGTTATACGTAGCTTACCATTGACCAACAAAATGCTTGAATTATGAAGGGTATTCCCCCGCCTTCGCCTCCTACTTTGGTATAGGTTTCGACAAAGGCTAGAGTCTATTGTGAAACTTTATTTTTCGTACATGTCTTCAGGAGCGCGAACGACCGGCTCACATTCGCGCCAACCGCCCGAAGCGAGTTCGCGCCAATAACAGCTGGCGTGTCCAGTGTGACATGCAACGCCACCCTGTGGATCGACGCGATAGATAACCGACTGACCATCCGTAGCAAGCTCCATTCCCATCACGACCTGATAATTCCCGGACGAACCTCCCTTGCACCAGACCTGTCCGCGAGAACGAGAAAAATAAACACCGCGACCGGTAGCAACTGTCGATTCGAGCGCCTCTTTATTGGCCCAACCGAGCATCAGAACGCGATTGGTCTTCGCATCCTGAACAATGACGGGCACCAGTCCTTCCTCGTTGAAATTAATTTCATCAATCCAATTCATCTTGAGCTCCTTCTGATTCAGACTATCCTCTTAGTTTACGCATCGACTCGAACTATGTCGGCCCCAAGCGCCCGAAGCTTCTCCTCCATGCGCTCATAACCTCGATCCAAATGATAGATGCGATCCACGGTGCTCGTCCCTTGAGCAGCAAGCGCCGCAATGACCAGCGAAGCCGAAGCCCGAAGATCTGTCGCCATAATCGTCGTACCGGCAAGTTGCGGGACCCCTTCAACGATGGCCGTATGACCTTCGATCGTAATGTGCGCACCCATTCGACAGAGTTCAGGCACATGCATGAAACGGTTTTCAAAGATCGTTTCAGTAATATTGGCCGTACCATCGGCAAAACAGTTTAGCGTCATAAACTGCGCCTGCATGTCGGTAGGGAAGCCTGGATGCGGGACCGTTCGGATGGAGACAGGCTTCGGCCGCCCTGTCATGCGAACACGCACCCAATCATCACCAATATCAAGTAAGGCCCCCGTGGCACGAAGCTTGTCAAGAACGACCTCCATATGAGAAGGTTGACAATGAGTCACAAGCACATCCCCCTGCGTAACCACACCTGCAACAAGGAAGGATCCCGCCTCAATACGGTCAGCAATCACAGTGTGTTCAGCACCATGCAGACACTCAACGCCTTCAACGCGAAGCACTGAAGTACCTGCTCCCGTAATTTTTGCCCCCATGGCATTGAGGCAATCACACAAATCAACCACCTCGGGTTCACGCGCCGCATTCTCAATCACCGTCTCACCATCAGCAAGCACGGCCGCCATCACCAGATTCTCCGTCCCCGTCACCGTGACCATGTCAGTCACAATATGCGCCCCCTTGAGACGCGGCGCTGCCGCCCGCACATAGCCATGATCAATATCAACGACCGCTCCAAGCTGACGGAGACCTCGAATATGCTGATCCACCGGACGCGCACCAATGGCGCAGCCGCCCGGCAGACTCACTTCAGCGCTCCCGAAGCGTGCCACAAGCGGGCAAAGCGTCAGGACGGATGCCCGCATTGTCTTAACAAGCTCATATGGAGCCTTCGTGCTCGTTACATTCCCTGCATTGAGCGTCACGTCCGTTCCAGAGCGCAACACCTTGACGCCCATGCCTTCTAGAAGCTTTAGCATCGTGCGCACATCTGCCAAATCCGGCACGTTGTGGAGCACCAGATCGTCTGCTGTAAGAAGCGCTGCCGCTAGGATGGGAAGTGCGGCATTCTTGGCGCCGGACACCCGGACTTCACCCACGAGGCGGTGGCCTCCGTTGATTCTGAGCTGTTGCATGATATTGGGGTTTCTTGTGTATATAAAGATTTCTTCTTCGTCCGAAACGTGGACCCGATCATTGAAAACTACCACAATCGAGCTTGTTGCGACGAAGAATCCGGATACGGCCTCAATTGTATCGAAGGCGAAAGGTACAGCTTTTCGCATCAATAAAAATAAAACGGCGCAGATTCTCACCCACGCCGTCAATTCTGACTGACATCACCCCATTACCGCTCTTCCAGCGCCGGCAAGAGAAGTGTTTCCAAACCGTAAAGCTTCACCAGATCCGAAAAACCCTTCGGCGCCGACAGGATACGCAACATCTGACCAGCTTTCTTGCTCTCACGCAACGTGTGCAGTGCAAGCGCGAGCACCGTGCTGTCGATACGCTGTACGCCATCAAAATCCAGCACAAAGTCACCGTTGCGAACAGCAATGGCAATGTCATCCTTGGCCTTCTTGGCTTCACGGAAGGTAATGCTCTCAGATCCGAACTTCATGACTTACTTCACTTTATGATCGTTGGCATCCACCAGACTATCAGACTTTTCCTCAAGCAGTTTGATAAGGCCTGGCACACCTTCGGCATTAAGAGTTGGCGCAAACTGGGAACGATAGTTTTCGACCATCCAAATACCCTCGACATTAACGTCGACGATCTTCCATTCACCTAACTTATTGCGATAAATGCGGAAGTCAATGCCTATCTCAGGACTGCTGCTCGACTTAAGAAGCGTTCGGATCACCATCTCATCCTTGACTGCTCTGTTGCGAGTCGGACGAAGTTCACACTTATGATCCGTAATGGTCTTGAGAGCGCCGGAGTAAACCCGAATAAGCAACTTCTCAAACCCCGCCATCAAACGCTGTCGCTCTTCCTTCGTAGCCTTGCGCCACTTCGGGCCAATCGTCATGCGTGTCATCATCGCGAAATCCGCAGACGACATTACTCGACTGTCAACAAGTTCCTGAAGCGCCGCTTGATCGCCAGCTTGAAGCTTCGGATTGGCACGAATTTCATCAAGAATGCTGTTGTTGAGAGTTACGATCCACTCAAAGGGATCCACTGCTTCAGACGCAAAAGTCGGCATTGTCATAAAAGTAAGACCACAAACACCGCCGACAATAAAAGTTCGTCTATCCATAGCTATTGCTCCTTCTCATTTTTCATCATCGTTTCCTCGACACCATCTTCCTCTTCATCGTCAAAACTCAAGGGAGTCAATGTCCCGAGTTGCACATCGGGATCAAGCTGGCCGTCAGCGACAGCCAAGCGGCGAGACTGACGATAGGCATCGCGAATCGCAATGTACTCATCGACAACATTGGCGCGCATGTCATCAAGGCCTGCATCCATCATGCGCGAGCGTGTGTCAACCGCATTAACCGCTTCATAAGCCAACCCCCAACCTTGTTCGTTCAACGTCACGTAAGTAATGGGATTTGCAACAGCCTGCACGGGCCACCTGAAAATATCACGAGCACCCGAAGGTCCTAAAAACGGCAACTCAAGATACGGACCATCGGAAACTCCCCAGACCCCAAGCGTCTGACCGAAGTCTTCAGGAGCGCTCTCCATGCCAACCCAACTAGCAACATCAAAGAGACCAAACACGCCAATTGTGGAATTGAGCATAAAGCGGAACGCAGACGTGATGCCCTTGTCCACCTTACCCTGAAGCACGTTATTGAGCGTATTGTTCACTTCGCCAAGATTATCGAGCGCATTCGATACACCGTCTCGAGCCAACTGCGGAGTCACCCAACGATAGCCCTTTGTGACCGGCTTGAGCGCCACGTCATCAAGCATCACATTGAATGCATGCATGTTCCGGTTAAAGCCTTCGTACGGATCTTCAGGATGCTGCCCCGCATCAGGAGGAACATTGGCACACCCCGACAACCCCAACGATAAAACACCGAGAGTAAGAATAAGAATGTTCTTCATCATTTTTGTGACTCGATGCTTCATTCCTTACCGGGCTTTTCAGCCATGTTGTAAAGAAACTGACTGATCAGAGTTTCAAGAACAACAGCACTCTGAGTACGGCGAATTTCATCACCATTCTTCAGATTAACTTCATCAGCACCGGCCTCAAGACCGATGTACTGCTCGCCCAGAAGACCGGCAGTAAGAATCTTGGCCGAAGAATCAGCAGGGAAGGGATAAGCCGCATCAAGATCCATCGTGACCTTCGCTTGGAAGGATTCGGGATCAAAAACAACAGACTGCACACGTCCCACTACGACGCCGGCAGATTTCACCGCAGCACGCGCCTTGAGACCGCCGATATTATCAAAGGCAGCTGTGACGCTGATCGTCTTACCACTACCGGTAAAACTGCCGAGATTGGCAGCCTGCAGTGCCATGAAAAGCATGGCAGCAAAGCCAAGGACCACGAAAATCCCGACATAAAATTCGAGTATACGATTCTTGTCCATTTCAGAAATTCCCATACGGTTACACAGTCGTAAACATCCACGCCGTCATAATGAAGTCGATGCCAAGCACAAGAAGCGAGGCGACTACCACTGTATTCGTCGTCGCTCTGGAAACGCCTTCCGGCGTCGGGCGAGCGACATATCCATTGAAAAGGGCTACGAGGGCAACGGTAATACCGAAAACCACGCTCTTGATAAAACCATTGCCAATGTCATGCCAGACATCAACAGCACTCTGCATCTGGCTCCAGAAGGCACCGCCGTCAGTACCAATCATCTCAACGCCAACAAACCAAGCCCCCATGATGCCTACGGCCGAAAAGATCGTGGCAAGCACAGGCATAGCTACAAAAGCGCCTATGAAGCGAGGCGCCAGCACCCGGCGTACAGGGTCAACCCCCATCATCTCCATCGCTGCAAGCTGTTCGCCAGCACGCATAAGACCTATTTCAGCGGTAAGCGCCGTACCGGCTCGACCAGCGAAAAGCAGAGCCGTGACAGCCGGTCCAAGCTCTCTTACGAGAGCAAGCGCAACCATAGTACCAAGTGCCTGCTCGCTGCCATACGTGACAAGCACGTAATAGCCCTGAAGGCCGAGCACGAACCCTACAAAGAGGCCCGAAACAGCAATGATCAGAAGCGAATAGTTGCCGATGAAATGGATCTGTTGAACAACATGACTCAGTCTTGCGCCTCTAAGCCGCAAGAAGAGCTTCCCGGAAAATAACCCGAAACGCCCCACTTTGCAGAAGATCCCGACCACAAATCGGCCGACAGCCGTCAGCAGTTCTCTCATCATTACCTCCCTCCGAAGCACTCTTCGATGCTGTCGGCCGGATAATGAAAGCGCACAGGACCGTCGGGCAATGCATTAATGAACTGCTTGACAAACGGCTCTTCGGAACGGCAGAGCTCTTCAGGCGAACCTTCGGCCGCCACTCGACCCGCATTGATCATGTAAACATAATCTGCGATTTCAAAAGTCTCCGCGACATCGTGAGTCACAATGACCGAGGTGGAGTGCAACGCATCATTGAGTTTTCTAATCAGATTGGCGGTCACGCCAAGCGAAATCGGATCCAACCCGGCGAACGGCTCGTCATACATGATAAGCGCCGGATCGAGCGCTATCGCGCGAGCGAGTGCAACTCGGCGCGCCATGCCACCCGATATTTCGGAAGGCATCAAGTGTGCGGCTCCTCGCAGACCAACAGCATTAAGCTTCATGAGCACCAAATCACGAATCGTCTCCTCATCAAGATCCGTCTGCTCGCGCATTGGGAAGGCCACATTGTCAAAAACCGACAGATCTGTAAAAAGCGCGCCGAACTGAAAGAGCATGCCCATGCGACGACGAATGCGATAAAGACGCTTCTGGTTCGAAGGATCGAGCGTCTCGCCCGTCACCTCAACCCTACCACTCTGTGGCGTCAACAAACCGCCGATCAGCTTAAGCAAGGTCGTCTTGCCCATGCCGGAGCCGCCCATGATCGCAACAACCTTTCCGGCGCCGAATTTCATGGACACGTTCTTCAGAATCAGACGATCGCCATAGCTGAACGTGACGTCTTCAATTTTGACGGTGTATTTCATATTCCCTCATTTGGACGCCGCAACAAGTCCAGAAGTCGGTGCAAAGCGAACCATCCGCCTGATGCCCATCTCTCTAAGAACTTCAGCGTCCGGCGGAACCAGCTGAAATGATGCGCGCATCTCCTCGGAGATCGGCGCCGGCGTACGCTTTTCGTAGTCCACCAGAACCCATTCAGTAGCGCCCACAGTCAAAAGTTCGCCCTCCCGAAGCACTGCATAGCGTCTTAAGGACGAAAGTCTTCTGACATTTTCCACCCAGGTTGCAACAACCAATTTGTCCCCCAGATATGCAGGACGAAGATATTCGATCCAATGCTGCCTGACAACCCAAACACGGCCAGCATTCCTAAGAGCATTAAAACTCCATCCCAAAGAAGCAGCATGAGCCGTGGCTGCCGCCTCCATCCAACGCATGTACTCGCGATTATTCACATGCCCGAGAAGATCTATGGACGCTTCCCCAACAACAACCGGCATGCTGAAAACAGATTCCTGCATTCTATTATTCCCAAGAGCCCTCTCCCAGAGATATACATTATCGCCTGAAATCACCCCAAAAAATGACCGTGCTTCAACGCCTGTGCAACGAAGATTCTCCAGAAATCGACTTCCATCTCCTTCATTGTTCAAAAATTACAACAGAGTCTTATTCGCTAACAGTTGCCCGACCCAGGCAACTGCCGTTCACTTGCCTTCTCGATTAAAATCGGAACAATCCGCCGACACGGCCGCCCACGACGGTCGTGTTTCTCTTTCGGCTCCACATCTTCACGACGACACATTCACGTGACCCAAACAAAACGAACTACCGACAGAAAAAAGACAACGTGCAAATCATCACGCACCGGCTCGATTCTTGCATGGATCCTCGGCATTTCAGCCGCCGGCCTCGCTTCTGGCGCCCTGCTCGCTGTCTTTATTTTTGCCTTCATCTACCAGCAGCTTCCTCCTATCGACATGCTTGCGGACTACCATCCGCGCGTACCGCTCCGCGTCTGGAGTGCTGACGGCAAACTCATTGGCGAGTTCGGTGAAGAGCGCCGTGACTTCGTTCGCCTCTCCGATGTACCTGAGCACGTCAAGCACGCTATTCTTGCTGCTGAAGACAATGGCTTCTACGAACATCCGGGCATTGAAATCACCGGCATCATCCGTGCTGCGGTCATCAACGTTCTGACCGGCCGCCGCAGCCAAGGCGGCTCAACCATCACGCAACAGGTTGCCCGCAATTTCTTTCTCTCGTCCGAGCGCACCTACACGCGCAAGCTCTATGAAATCGCAATGTCCTTCAAAATTGAGAACACCCTCACGAAGGACCAGATCCTTGAGATCTACATGAACCAAATCTATCTGGGTCAACGAGCTTACGGCTTCCAGAGCGCAGCACGAACGTATTTCGGGCGATCGCTTGACCAGATTTCCATTGGCGAAGCCGCCACTATTGCAGGCTTGCCCGTTGCTCCCTCGGCCTACAATCCGATCGTCAATCCGACCCGCGCCACAATGCGCAAGAACTACGTACTCGGCCGCATGCGAGATCTGGGCTACATCGACGAGCTCACTTATGAATCCGAAAAAGCTCAACCGATGCAAACCCGCCGAGTCGCCACGCAGCAGGAAATCGTAACCTCCAACATGAACGAGGAATTCGTCACTGCCAAGTACGCCGCCGAGCTTGCTCGCGTACTCGTGTACAACGTATTCAAGGAAGAAACTTATTCGCGCGGCCTCAACGTCTACACCACGATCAATATGGGGGCCCAAAAAACAGCAGTTGATGCGGTGCGCCGCCAACTCATTTCATACGACCGCAGATACGGCTATCGCGGTCCCGAAGCCTATATCGACCTCGGCCCTGTTGACAAGCGTCCTGAAAACATCCGAAAGGCGCTCGCCAAGGCAACTTCCTCGCCCTTTATGGTTGCAGCCGTCGTCACTGAAGCCAATTCCAAGATCATCAAAGCTGCCATTTCTGCCAATGAGATTGTGACGCTGGACTCCGAGAGCCTCAAATTCGGGCACCGGCATCTCGGCAAAGCCGCCAAACATAATCCGGACACAGAAATCAAACCCGGCGCAATCATCCGGGTAATGCGCTCTGCCGACGGCAAGCACTGGACGCTGGCCCAAGTACCACGTGTAGAAGCCGCCTTCGTCGCCGGCGATTTCAATACGGGCGCCGTCCGCGCTCTCGTGGGCGGATTCGACTTCAACCTGAATATGTTCAATCACGTAACACAGGCTTGGCGTCAGCCAGGTTCGTCGTTCAAGCCGTTCATCTACTCTGCAGCGCTTGACAAAGGCTTTTCGACGACTACGATCATCAACGATGCCCCCATTAGCATCGACCCGAAACTCACCGGCAACAAACTCTGGGAACCTAGAAACTATGAAGGACGCTTTGATGGTCCCATGCCGCTCAGAAGAGGACTTGAGAAATCTAAGAATCTCGTTTCCATCCGCGTTATGCAAGCCATCGGTCCTTCCTACGCGCAAGAGTTCATTAGGAAATTCGGTTTCCCCCCCGACAAGCACCCGGCCAATCTGCCTATGGCACTCGGCGCAGGCAGTGTTACGCCCTGGCAGATGCTCGGCGCCTACACCGTCTTCGCCAATGGCGGCTACCGCGTTCAACCCTATCTGATCGAACGCGTCACTGACGTTGATGGCCGAACGCTCATGCGAACGACCAACCGAACTGCCGGCGACGAATCGATCCGCGCCATCGATGACCGCAACGCCTACGTCATGCAAAGCCTGTTGCACGGTGTCGCCACCAACGGCACCGCTGCGCGTGCCACCCGCATTCTCAAACGCGGTGACATCGGCGGTAAAACAGGAACGACTAACGACAGCCACGACGCTTGGTTCTGCGGATATGCAGGCAATCTCGTTGCCGTTTCTTGGATGGGCTACGACAACCCGAAACCTCTTGGGGCTCGAGAAACAGGCGGCGGTCTTGCATTGCCGATTTGGATTGACTTCATGAAGGCCGAACTCAAAGACACGCCCGAATACACGCGCGTGATGCCCCCGAGCGTTGTCGAACACGACGGTGAAGTCTTTTATCGCGATCCCGTAAAGGGAGGTGCGGCAAACACACTGTCCGACCTGCTCACGCCTGAACAGGACGAAGCAAACGAGCTCGTAAGAGACCAGATCTTCTGACGCCTGCTCTAGGAAAGACACCTCAAAAAACGAAAAGAGACCGAAGAACTCATGTCTTCTGGTCTCTTTTCCTTATATGGCATGTGGAAATGTTCGCTACACTCTTCTGATCAGATGCTGCCGCCAAGCTTTTTGAGCGCTTCGGCAATCACGTCTTCGAGCGTCCGATCGGTACGACTGTCACGCCAGGCATCGTCTCGCCATGCGAAGTGGTAGCCGCCAAATCGTGAGGCGCACCAGATTTCATGCATCGGCGTCTGAATGTTGACAACAACCTGCTCGCCACTGTCGAGTTCGATTGTCAACACGTTGCCGTTGCGGCTGCAGTCGAAATCGTCCCCGGCTCTGTCGAGCCAGTTTTCCAAGGACTCCATTTCGTTCTCAGCCATTGCTAAAAATTCAGTGTCTTTATCCATTGCAAGGACTTCCTATGTTGAGAACCGCCATGCTCTTGGGCATCATCGCCTCATTGTGCGCCACCCTCTCAGGCTGCGGTCTGAAAGGCGACCTCTATATGCCCGATCAGGCACACGCCGAACAGACGGCAAGCCAGTATTCCTGACTTTATCACACGCAACAATTCCCATTCCGCACACGTCCCTCAAGATGTCTGAAAACAAATTCAAGCCTGGCTTTCACAGGGAGGACGGCGTCCTCTTCTGCGAAGGCGTCTCCATGCATGAGCTTTCCAAACAGCTCATGCAGACCACCTACGTCTACTCCCGAGCTCGCATCGAGCGAAACTTCCTCGCTTATCAAGAAGCGCTATCAGACGTGCCGCACGCCATTTGTTATGCCATGAAAGCCAACTCGACAGCTGGCATTCTTCAGGTACTAGCACGTTTGGGCGCAGGCGTTGACACTGTGAGCGGCGGCGAGATCGCCCGAGCACTGCGTGCCGGCTTCCGCCCTGAGAAAATCGTCTACTCCGGTGTCGGCAAGACCGTTCGCGAAATCACCTTCGCTCTCCAAACGGGCATCGGTTGCTTCAACATTGAAAGCGAACCCGAACTCGAGCGCATAAACCGCATTGCGACAGAACTTGGCGTGCGCGCCCCGATTTCGATCCGTTGCAACCCGGACGTTGACCCGAAAACCCACCCCTATATTTCAACCGGCCTTAAGAACAACAAGTTCGGCATTTCCATCGCAAGCGTTGAAGACATCTACCTGCGCGCCGCGAATATGCCTGGCATTGAGATCAAGGGCATTGACGCACATATCGGCAGTCAAATTACCGAAATCCAACCCTATCTTGACTCCGTGCAACGCCTGCTCGACACCATGAGTGCCCTGCACGAAAAAGGCCTCACACTTCATCATCTAGACATGGGGGGCGGCCTCGGCATTCAGTACCGCCCTGAAGACCATCCTCCCACACCTCAGGCCTTGTTGCGCCCCGTCTACCGCATGATGGAGGAACGCGGTTTCGGTGACATCGTGCTTATGGTCGAACCTGGTCGTTCGATCGTAGGTGATGCCGGCATCATGTTGACGCAAGTTGAATATGTCAAACAAAGCGAAACACGCAACTTCTGTATCGTCGATGGCGCCATGACAGACCTGATTCGTCCGGCCCTCTACTCCGCCTGGATGGACATTGTCCCCGTCGTCGAACGCCGTGAAACCTCGCCGCTGGTCATGGACGTGGTAGGCCCTGTCTGCGAGTCGTCCGACTTCCTCGGCCGCGCCCGCGAGCTTGCCGTTGAAGCCGGCGACTGGTTAGCTGTTTGCGATGCTGGTGCTTATGGCGCAAGCATGGCAAGCCGCTATAACAGCCGAATGCTCCCGATGGAAATTCTCGTCGACGGAGATCGCATCCTCCCGCTTCGCTCCCCAGACACATTCGATGAAATGGTAAGCGGCGAGCAATTGCTCGAACTCTGAACACAACAGTCGACGCGCCATTTTTCTCCCGACTTGCTGTTTTTCTGATGTGCGCCTTAAAATGGGTAAACGCCGGATCTCGGAGACACCTCCTGAGATGCGGCGTTTTTTGTGCCTGCAGGAAACTGGGCATCGCCCAAACGTCCTGAAAGAAGGAGTCAGCAATGCATCTTGAGAATTCCGTCAAACTCGACTTCAAAGACGTACTCATTCGCCCCAAGCGCTCAACACTTACAAGCCGCAGTGAAGTGGACATCACTCGTCAATTCAAATTCCTGCATTCTTCCGAGGCCTATCACGGCATTCCAATCGTCGCCGCCAACATGGACACAACCGGCACCTTCGAAATGGCCAGAGCTCTCGGCAAGCACAAAATGTCGACTGCACTCCACAAACACTACACCGCCGAGGAATATGTCGACTTTTTTAAAAAGTTGGATACCAAAGCCGATGCCTTTTATTCACTTGGCATTGGTGAACATGATTGGCAGAAATTCCAAGCAGTCATGTCTGCCGTTCCCGGTGCGGTCCGCTACGTTTGCATTGACGTTGCTAATGGCTACACTGAGGCCTTCGTCGACTTCGTGAAGAAAGTTCGCGAAACCTATCCTGACATTGTGATCATGGCAGGCAATGTTGTCACCGGCGACATGACCGAAGAACTCCTTCTGGCCGGCTCCGACATCGTTAAAGTAGGAATCGGTCCGGGCTCGGTCTGCACAACTCGAAAAATGACCGGGGTTGGCTATCCGCAACTCTCAGCCATCATCGAATGCGCTGACGCAGCCCACGGTCTCGGAGGACGCATCTGCGCCGACGGGGGTTGTACCGTACCCGGAGACATCGCCAAAGCCTTTGGCGGCGGCGCAGACTTTGTAATGCTCGGCGGCATGCTTGCGGGCCATGATGAGGCTGCTGGCGAAGTCGTCACAACCGAAGACGGCGTTTTCAAGCGGTTTTACGGCATGAGCTCTCGCAATGCCATGGATAAATATGCAGGCGGCGTAGCCAAATATCGCGCAGCCGAAGGAAAGGCAGTTCTCATCCCGGCACGTGGCCCGGTTGAAAACACCGTACAGGACATCCTCGGCGGAGTGAGAAGCGCCTGTACCTACGTCGGAGCACGACGCCTTAAAGAGCTCACCATGCGCACAACGTTTGTCCGCGTCTCCATGCAGCTCAATGAAGTATTCGGCAAAGCGCCCTAAAACTGATTCGTTTGGCATTCGCCCTCGATTCTCAACGGAACCGAGGGCTTTTCATGTGTCTTGCGCAGTACAATGACGGCACTCCAAGACTTTTATCCGACGAGGTTACCTTGAGCATCTTCGATACCGCTCGTTTTGTCATCTCCGCCGCCAAGCTCTCGGGTCTTCCGCCCGAAGCCGTGCCTGAAATCGCCTTTGCCGGTCGTTCCAACGCCGGCAAGTCGACCACCATCAACGTACTCACGCGCAAAACCCGTCTCGCTTTTGCAAGTAAAACACCGGGCCGCACGCAACTCATCAATTTCTTCGCGCTATCGAAAAAGAACGAGACTGGCATCCGAGAAGATGTCGGCTGTCTCGTCGACCTTCCCGGTTACGGCTTTGCCAAAGCCAGCGAGGATACCCGCAAAACTTGGTCGCAACTCGTGGGGGGCTACATTGCCCAACGCCCGAATATGGTTGGCTTGGTTATCGTGATGGATGCACGTCGCCCCTTCATGCCCACCGATGAATGGCTCATCGAATTTATGGCCGGCCGCCCAAATGTTCGTATGCACTGGCTTCTCAACAAAGCCGACCAGCTCAAAAACATGGAACGACGCACGACGCTTCGTGCAGCGCAGAAGCGTGCAGCTGAAATCGGACCTCACGTCACGGTTCAGCTGTTCTCCGGCATGAAGAAGGAAGGGACGGCAGAACTTGCCGCTGTTCTGGAGAATTGGCTCGGCCTTAATGCTCAGGAAAGCCCGGCGGAATAAAGTAAGGGCAATGCTTCAGAAAGGCTTCGACAACTTCGAAGCCATCTTTTTATTCGTAGGAACACCAAATGCAGACTCTTGGCGCTTATCCCAGCGTTCGCATGCGCCGCATGCGTCATGACGACTTCTCACGACGCTTGATGCGCGAAAACGTCGTGACCCCCAACGATCTGATTCTCCCGGTCTTCGTGATTGAAGGCACCGGTCTTCGTGAACCGGTTCCGTCCATGCCCGGCGTCGATCGCCTCAGTATTGACGAGCTTCTTAAGGTCGCCGGCGAATGCGTTGAACTGGGCATCCCGATGATCGCTCTCTTCCCGCACATTGAAGAAGGCCTGAAGACCCCGGACGGCCGTGAAGCCGCCAATCCCGACGGCTTGATTCCGCGCGCCGTCAAAGCCCTCAAGGCTGCCTACCCGCAGCTTGGCGTGATGACCGACGTCGCGCTTGATCCGTACACCACGCACGGTCAGGATGGCCTCATTGACGAAGAAGGCTACATTCTCAACGATGAAACGATCGAAATGCTCGTTCAGCAGGTGCTTGCTCAGGCTCGTGCCGGCGCTGACGTCGTAGCCCCCTCTGACATGATGGACGGCCGTATCGGCATAATCCGCAAGCGCCTCGAAGATGAAGGCCTCATCCACACGCGCATCATGGCCTACTCCGCCAAGTACGCAAGCTCCTACTACGGTCCCTTCCGTGATGCCGTAGGTTCTTCCTCCAATCTTGGAAAATCCAACAAGGCCGTTTACCAACAGGATCCGGCCAACGGCAATGAAGCTCTCTGGGAAGTGGGACTTGATTTGGCCGAAGGCGCCGACATGGTTATGGTCAAGCCCGGGGTTCCCTATCTTGACGTGCTCTGGCGTGTCAAGCAGGAATTCAAGGCTCCGACCTTCGCCTATCACGTCTCCGGTGAATATGCAATGATCAAGTTTGCTGCTCAGGCTGGGGCGATTGACGAAAAGAAGATCACTTTCGAAACGATGGTCTGCTTCAAGCGTGCCGGCGCAGACGGTATTCTGACCTACTGCGCCCTGGATGTAGCCCGTTGGATTCGCGAAGGCTACAACTACTAAGCTAGAGACTTTTGATCCCTAGTATGGATAAAGCCCGTACATCAGTCTGACGTACGGGCTTTCTTATGCACTGAGAAAGTCAGCTACTTCAAACTGTTCTGCCAGTCCCTCAAAAGGCGTCCATCCTTCTTTGTAGGACGCCCCTGACGAATAAATGAAGCTGGTTCGGAAGCAAGACGTAGCATTTCTTTCATCTGAGCACGGCTCATTTTGCTTTCCTCAGTTTCTCGGTAAAGCCTCTGAGCCTCGGTTGCTGGGCCGCGCGTATTGGAAAGCCCTTCAACATAAACATGAAATGTCTCGTCCCCCCTATGAATCGTCAGACGATCGCCTACTCGGACATCGCGTGACGCCTTCATGCGTTGACCGTCGATAAGAACACGACCAAGTCCCACCTCGTCCTGAGCAAGCGTACGAGTCTTGAAGAATCTAGCAGCCCACAGCCACTTGTCAATTCTCATGGCATCCATGTCAGTCTCCCGAATGAGAAAAAGGCCCGACCGCAACAACGATCGAGCCTTTATCAAAGCAAGTTCAGCCTCAGAAATTATTCTTCGGACTTGACTTCTTCAACAGCGACGGCCTTTTCCGTGAGTTCCATATAGGCCATCGGGGCGTTGTCGCCAACGCGGAAGCCCATCTTGAGGATGCGGGTATAGCCGCCGTTGCGGTTAGCAAAGCGCGGGCCGATTTCGTTGAACAGCTTGCAAACGACTTCACGATCACGCAGACGATTGAAGGCGAGGCGCTTGTTAGCAACGGTCGGTTCCTTGGCAAGGGTAATCATCGGTTCGACAACGCGACGAAGTTCCTTAGCCTTGGGAAGGGTCGTCTTGATGGCTTCGTGCTTGATGAGAGAGCACATCATGTTGCGAAGCATGGCGAGACGGTGAGCGCTGGTACGATTCAGCTTGCGGAGACCAAGACGGTGACGCATTTTGTAAATTCCTAAAAGTTTCTATGAATAAATGCCGGCTTTAACCGGCAGGCTTACCCCGAGTCTTCTATCTCTTGAGAAATTCGAGCGGTCGGGTGAAAGCGATGGGCGTGATCAGAAGATCACGCCCATATAAGCCGAAACGGCAGGACGGGATTATTGCACAGCAATAATCGGCAGTCAAACGAAATCAAATGAAATTTGTCTTTTAACTTCGCAGGCTACCTCCATAACCATTAGTGTTCCTGAGCAGGCGGCCAGTTTTCAAGACGAGAACCAAGCGTAAGGCCATGAGCAGCAAGAACTTCCTTGATTTCGTTCAGGGACTTACGACCAAGATTCGGCGTCTTGAGAAGTTCGTTTTCCGTACGCTGGATCAAATCGCCGATGTAGTAAATATTCTCGGCCTTAAGGCAATTGGCGGAACGAACGGTAAGTTCGAGGTCGTCAACGGGACGAAGCAGGATCGGATCGAGCGGCGGCGGAGTATCTTCATCCTCATCTTCCGGAGCGGCGTCAGCACCATTATCCTGAGTGATGGAGCCGAAGACAGCCAACTGATCCTGAAGGATGCGGACAGATTCACGAAGAGCTTCTTCCGGACCAATGGCACCATTCGTTTCGATCGTCATTTCGAGCTTGTCAAGGTCGGTGCGCTGAGCCACGCGAGCAGCCTGAACCTGATAAGCAACGCGCAGGATCGGAGAGAAAGAGGCATCCATGATGATGCGACCAATCGCAGCCTTGGAATAGTCGTCACGGAAGGCGCGAACATCACCCGGCTGATAGCCGCGACCCTTTTCAACCTTGACCTGCATTTCAAGACGACCACCAGAAAGGTGAGCGATCACATGATCAGGATTAACAACGGTAACGTCATGCGGAAGATCGAAATCAGCAGCGGTCACAACGCCTTCACCATCCTTGCGGAGAATAACAGTGACTTCGTCGCGGCCTTCAAGCTTGAAGACAACCCCCTTGAGGTTGAGAAGAATGTCAACGACGTCTTCGAGAACGCCGTCAATCTGGGAATATTCATGAACGACGCCAGTAATCTGGGCTTCCGTCGGAGCGAAACCGATCATGGAACTCAGAAGGATACGGCGAAGAGCATTGCCGAGCGTATGACCGTAACCACGTTCGAACGGTTCGAGCGTGATGACGGCACGATTAGGATTGTTTTCGGAAAGCGCGACTTCAACGGAGGTCGGCTTCAGAAGAGTGGTGTATAAATATAATAGTTTTTATAATTAATAAGTAAACATAAACCTGAAAAAAGTTTAACGGGATGCTGAGCTGAGCTGAGCTGAGCTGCAGAATTTATTGTCTGTAATTTTTTTATTTATCGTTATCA
>JAXZEJ010000286.1:0-1872 GCA_037424205.1 bacterium
CGATCAGAGACCACAAGGACCACCACACATGACTCCCCCCGCCTTCACTGTTGATGTCCGACGACCGACGAATGTAGGTGCCATCATCGCCGGACTTATAGCCTTCGGTACGGCTTTCGCTGCTCCACTTCGTTTTGCTGCAACTGAAATGCCCCGTCCGGATCCGTGCATGCCGTTTATCACGGAAACGTCTGCATGGCTTCAAAAGCATTGGCCCGACGGCGTCACTTTCAGGTACTACACGGTTTCTGAGATGGAGCGGGCTGTCCAGAACCGCGAAGTCGACATCGTTTTGACTGAAGCCGGCATTGCGGCCATGCTTCGTCGTGATGGGGCGCGTCCCATGCTTACGACTGTCAGCCGGCGTCATCCCAATCCCGAACGCAGCCAGGGATCCGTTGTTTTTGTGAGAAGCAATCGTACGGATCTCAAGACTTGGCAGGATCTCAGACACACGAAGCTGGCAGCCGCGTCAATTCACGACTTCACTGGATTTCAGGCGGCCATGGGCGAGTTGCTTCATCGCGGATACGAGCCTGCGAAATTCTTTTCCGAAGTTGACATGTTCGGGAACACGTCGAAGATCGCACAGCAGTCTGTGGTTGAAAAGGTCATCAACGGAGAGGCCGATGTCGGCATCGTGCGCACGTGCTTTCTCGAGGACCTTGCTGGGCTCAGAAATGCCGAGCTTCCCGTGCGCGTGATCGAGCCTTATGAAGATCCTAGTTTTGCATGTCTGAGGTCTACAGCGCTGTATCCGAACTGGACAATATCCTCCGTGCCGACACTTTCGGCAGAAGAGCTGCGTCGCGTCATGGAGTTGCTCTTTGAAATGCCGCCCACGTCGAACGGCATGTTTTGGTCCGTAGCGCCGTCCTTCAGCGCAACCGACAACCTGATGAAGGAGTTGAAGATAGGCCCGTACGAGTTCCTTCGGCACTGGACGATCGAAAGACTTTGGCAGGAGTACCGACTTCCGATCTGCCTGCTACTTTTCGCCTTGGTTGGACTAATCGTACACATGTGGCGGACTGAAAAGCTTGTTGCTCGTCGAACGAAGGAACTCACGGATGCCTTCCGGCGAGAGGACGAGCTCAAGACACGGGCCAGAGACAAGGAAATTGAGCTCGAGCACTATCAGCGCGCGACCATCGCCGGTCAGATCTCGAACATGTTTGCTCACGAGATCAAGCAGCCTCTGCATTCGGCCGCCTGTTACAGCCATGGCCTCCTGCGTATGCTTGATCAGGGACGTATGAATCCCGAGCAGTTTCGCCGCGCAATCGAGCGGATTGAAGAGGAGACGGCGATTGCCGGGCGGATCGTCGACAAAGTTCGCGATTATGCCAGGGGCCGACGCGGAAGTGATGAATTCGTTGATCTGAAGGCCGAACTCGAAGCCGTATTGGAGCATGAGTCCACGCGCCGCGGCGTGGCCATGACTTTTACGTCCGAAGGCGGAGATGCTGTCATTAAGGCCGATCCGCTTGAGGTGCGTCTTATATTCATCAATCTTCTGAAAAATGCTGCGGAGGCTGCAGTCGCCGGCACGGAGCCGCCGTTGGTGACAATGCATCTCCAGACCGAGGAGGGTATCTGTATCGTGACTGTTCGCGATACGGGGCTGGCTGTTTCGGAGGAGGTGATGAAGAAGCTATCCGTACCGCTGACGACGACAAAGGCAGAGGGGCTGGGATTCGGGCTCGTGATCGTGCGGGGTCTTCTCGCCCAAATGCGAGGCACGCTTGAACTGAAGAGACAGCCTTCGGGCGGTCTTGAGGCCGTTGTGGTCATTCCGGCCGTCACACCTGAACATTCAGCGGAAGACTGATGCCGCAGCAAGCAACAGAACCGGCAGGCTTGATACGCATC
>JAXZEJ010000287.1:0-2989 GCA_037424205.1 bacterium
ATTTCTGCCTCTGCGATGAATCGCGATGGTGCGAGCGATGCCAGCAAAAGCCAGTTGTCGAATATGCGGTCGCGCGAATCGTGAAGTATATCGGCGGATGGAATCGAGTCCGATTTGCAGCCGTTTTCGCGTGTATCGGCCGGCATCAGATTCCAAAGATCATTGCAGTGGAACCTTGCCCAGGGCAGCATGTGGTCGATGGCGAGCCTTTGAGGTGTGAGGGGCTTGCCGCTCCAGACGCTTGGCAGAACTTTTTGTGAAAGTGCTGTTTTGTAGGCGGTTGTGGCGAAGGTGGTGTCGCGTGCGAATGCCGGCGGTAAAAGTCGAACGACGATGTCGGCTTGTGTAAAGGCATCCCTGGCGATCGTCAAAGATTCAAATCGCGCGGAGAGTCTCGCCCATTCTAGAATCAGGCTGTCTTCCAACCATGGCGCGATTCGGTTGAGTTCCAGCCAGAGTTCGGCTGGAAAGGCTATTAAGCCGTACCGGTCGACGAGCGATCTGCGCCCGTCAAAGGGCGGTCTGCGACCGTGGTGAGAGGGGATATAGGTGAAGACAGGGTGATTCTTTTCATCTCTGATGTACTGTACGGGGCCTTTGAGTGCGGTTGTCACGACGTCGTCGAAAAGCTTTTTAAGGATGGCTGTTTGATCGGCTTGTCGTGCGACGTCCCGCATCATGGATTCGTAGATCCCGTATTGGTTTCGACAGGCTGACATGGCGAGATCAAGAGCCGTTTTGAAACCGAGTTCGCGATTCTGATGAATTTGCCTTGGCATTCTGGAGCCGCAACCGAGCTGCCAGTAGTCGCGGACCCATCGTTCGGCAATAAGACCGAGCGGAATCAATGCTTTTCCGTTGTCGAACCTAACGCATCGCGGCATTGTGCGGTTGATGTCGCAGAGAGCGCGAAGCAAGGCCAGCTTGTAGGTTGAGGTTTTGGCATCCTTTTCAAGGATTTGGCGAAGGCGCTTGTTGCTCCGTTCGCTTTTTGAGTCTCTCAAAAAAACAAAGGATGCCCAGCGGCATTGGTATCCCGTAGAGCCCGTATTGTCCAAAAGATTCTGAAAAGCGAGACGAAAGCCCATTCGCTCGAAGAGCGTGACGTAGTCAAGCGCGTCACGAACGAAGGTCTTTCTGTCGGGATCGCCCTTATGGTCGAGCGGCACGATGACGATCAGGGTGCCTGAATCGGATGCGGCGCGCTCCATGAAGGAGGCGGTTTCGTAAAGCTCGTGATCGGAAAGATGCTGAAGCATGCCGCAGGTGTAGACGGCGTCGAATCGTGAGGAATTGCAGGCGAAAAGTCCTTCTTCGGAAGATTTGTCCGGTGGAAGACTGAGTGGTGCGAAGGAGGGAGACTGTGCGCCGAGCATGACTTGTGCCTTGTCTTTGGCGCGCTTCAGCATTGTCGCACTGCCGTCTGTTGCGGTGACCTGAGCACCGAGCCGGGTCATGAAGCGTGCGTCTCGGCCCGAGCCGCAGCCGAGTTCAAGAACGCGGGAGCCATCCGGAATCCAGCGTGAGAGGAGCGATTGAATATCCTTGGACGGCTGTCTCTCATATCTTTCAAAGAAGATGTCGGCGCGAGTTTCATAGGCGGACGGCATTGGCATGGCAGATTCCTCAGAGTTCGACGATTCGGCCCGGATTGAGTCGATTTTCAGGGTCGAACGCTCTCTTCAGAGCGCGCATGGCGGCAAGCTCTTCAGGCGTTTTGGTTCGCTTGATTTCTTGCGTTTTAAGACTGCCGACGCCGTGTTCTGCGGCGATGGAACCGCCAACAGCCAATACACGGTCGTGAACAAGTCGGTGAATGGCTTCCTCATGTGCAAAGGCAATACCGGCGGGACCGACGTTGAAATGCAGGTTGCCGTCGCCGTAATGGCCGAAAATCGAAGGCTCGACACCCGGGAAGGCTTCCTGCAGAGCGCGGTTTGTTTCCTCGATGAATGTGACCAGACTGGAACGCGGAACACTGATGTCGTGCTTGACATTTCCGCCCTGGCGCTTGACGGCGGAGGGAATGGTCTCGCGGCATTTCCAGAAGGCTTCGCGGTCGGACTCGCTCTTGCTTACGGCGCCGTCCAACACTATTCCATTTTCCAAGAGCGGTGCCAGAACCGCTTCAAGTTCTTCGGAAGATTCGTCCGCGTCCCGGCGCCAGTCGGAGATGTCGAGAAGAACCTGCCAGTCGGTGATCGAAACGGGAGGATTTATGCCAGTGATGGCGGAAAGAGACTCCAGCGGCGTGCGGCCGATAAGTTCGAAGGCGGTAAGGCCGGGTCCGAAGGCTGATTCGAGTGTTTCAAAGAGAATTTCGACGTTTTCAAGGCGGCGCGGCGTGATCCATGCGGAAACGATGGATTTTGGCATCGGCTCTAGCGACAGGACGGCTTCGGTGATGATGCCGAGCGTGCCTTCCGATCCGATGAAAACGTCGCGCAGGCTGTAGCCGGAGTTGTCCTTGCGAAGTCCCTTCATGAGATTGAGAATTTTGCCCGAGGCCAGTACTACCTTGAGCCCGAGCACCTGGCGGCGCGCCATGCCATAGCGAAGCACGTGAACGCCGCCGGCATTGGCGGCGATGACGCCGCCGATCTGGCACGAGCCTTCTGCAGCAAGCGACAGTGCGAGCAGGCGTCCGGCATTTTCTGCCGCCTTCTGGGCGTCATGGAGCACGACGCCCGCTTCCAGTGTGATCGTGTTGTTGACCGTATCGACGTTGAGGATGCGCTTCATGCGGCCGAGTTGGAGGATGAGCGTGCGTTGAGCCAGGTCGGCGGGTGCGCTGGGTTCCGGTGTGGCGCCGCCGACATTGCTGGTGTTGCCGCCCTGTGGAATAACTGCAAGATTGTATTGGTTGGCAATATTCATGACGCGCGAGACTTCTTCGCTCGAAGCTGGGCGCACAATGGCCAGGGCTTGTCCTTGTCGTCGGCCTCGCCCGTCTAATGAAGCGGAAACAATGTCGGAAATGTCACAGTTA
>JAXZEJ010000288.1:0-2563 GCA_037424205.1 bacterium
CGGCGAGAAGCGCGAGCTGGGGACCGAGGTGCATGTCGGTCGAGTCGAAGTATTCCTTGAGGCTGTGTTCAAGGAAGGTTTCGCCACCCGTACCCACGCAGATGGCCGGAATGTTGAGGGACATCGGCTGGTTGGCGTCGGTGGAGCTGCACTTGACGTTGCGGGCCTCGATGCCGAGGGCGTCAAGAGCACCGAGAGCGGCCTGGACGGCCGGGCAGTCGGCCGGGCGCATGCCGGCCGGACGGTTGCCGATCTGGGTCTTGACGAGCTTGAGCTGGTGGGCTTCGTCAGCCTTCGGCCAATGGGCGTTTTCAATGCGGACGGCTTCCTCGAAGGCGGCGAGAACCTTGGCTTCGAGAGCTTCAAGCGTCGGGAGATCGACGCTGCGCATGTCGACGTCGACTTCGCAGCGGGCTGCGATCGTGTTGACGGTCGTGCCGCCCTTGATCGTGCCGATCGTGTAGGTGGTCTTCGGATCTTCCGGAAGCTCGAGGTCGGCGATCAAGGCGCCGGCGCGGCACATGGCATGAATGGCGGAGGGCACGTGGCCGTAGTCGAGGTAGGAGTGGCCGCCTTCGCCTTCGATGGCGAGACGCCAGCGATGGGCGCCCGTAGCACCGTTCTGAACCGTGTAGACGTCGGCCATGTCGAGCGCCATGAAGCCGTCGATCTTGCGGGAGCCGTCAAAGAGAGCCTTGGCGCCGCGGATGTCGCCGTTGCCTTCTTCGCCGACCGTGCCGACAAAGAGAATGTCGCCGTCGGTCTCGATGGAGGCCTTTTCAAGGGCGCGGAGCACCTGAAGCATGCAGCGCAGGCCGGAGGCGTTGTCGCCGATGCCCGGGCCGTAGTAGAGCTTGCCTTCCTTGCGAACCTTGAGGTTCGTGCCGACCGGGAACACCGTGTCAAGGTGAGCGGCGATGGCGAGCACGGGGCCGGAGCCCGTGCCGGGGCGGCGGCCGACAACGTTGCCGCTCGGATCGATCACGACGTCCGTCAGGCCGTATTCCTTGAGGAGACGGGCGATTTCTTCAGCGCGAACACCTTCGGCGAACGTGGGGGATTCAATTTCGGAAATGTGAATCTGCTCCTCCATGGCGCGGTCCGCCTCATCAACGCAGACCTGCAGAGCGGTCTTCACGCGGTCATCCCCGCACAGGTCGGCAAGTCGGGCCTTCATGGCTTCGGAAAGCGTCGGTTTCATTTCTGTCTCCTTATGTGTTTTTGGTCGGTCGCGTCCTGCGGGAGAGCTGTTCACAGCCCTTCGTCCACAAAAACGCAATTTTGTGATTTTACCAACATGGCGGACTATTTCGCATTCGCCATTTCCCTAGTACGGGACGGGTTTTCACTTGTACGCGAGCGCCGTTCGCCAAACCGAAGCCAGATCGGCGAGCCTCATGCGCGCGTTGGCCGGGCTCGTCGACGGCAGAGCCAGAATGCGAAGGCCGGGCCGCACGGCAAGCGCCCCGCGTTCGGCATGACGCCGCCAGACGGCCGCGCTCTTCGTCCCATTGAGAATCACGGTCGTGATCGTCGGATGCCCGGCAAGAAAGCCTCCGATATCGTTCGGCCTCAGGTTTCGAATCGCACTGTCAAGGCTTCCGGTTCTTTCGCACTCGCCTATCGTATCCCAAAGCGCCGCGCCCGCAGCGCAAAGTCCTTCCAGCCGCAGTGAATAATCTCGCGAAGACAAGCGCTCGGCCTCTTCCGGAAAAAGCTCGGCCATGAGCGGCCAGAAGCGGTTCGCCGGATGCGCGTAGTATTGAGCCTTCGCAAGCGACGCGACCCCCGGCATGCTGCCGAGAATCAGAATGCGGGGCGCCTCGCCCGCCACGGGCGCCAGGCCCCTGAGGACAACGGGCGCTGCGGTGCAGTCTGCGGGACTGCCTTCGTTCCTTGTCTTTCTCGTCATTAGTCACCAACCTGCAGCCTACGCTGTTTTTTGAATTCGTTTTGATGCATCGCAAGGACGCGGGCACACATTTGCACTTCGCAAGGAGTGCTTGCAATTTTCCGAGCCACATGCTCGTTTACCCTGCCCTTCGATGTGCTATTATCGCCGCGCCTGCTTCTCCCGTGCCGGCGATTTCAATCGTCCGCCACGCTCGGGAAAGACGCACACCCGCATTTCAAAACCAATACAAACAGAGGTTCACATCATGATGAAGAAGCTTATCGTCGTTGCCGCTGCCGCTCTCGTTGCCGCCGGCGCTCAGGCCGCCACCTACAAGGACGGCTCCTACACGGGCGAAGGCAAGGGCCGCGAATCCCAGATTCAGGTTCAGGTTGACGTTGCCGGCGGCAAGATCGCTTCCGTCAAGGTTCTCAAGCACGGTGAAACCGACATGATCATCGCCGCTCCGATCGAAACGATGATCCCGGAAATCGTCGCCAAGAACGGCGTTGAAGGCGTTGAAAGCGTCGGCGGCGCCACGATGTCCTCCGACGGCATCAAGGCCGCCGTTCAGGACGCCCTCGCCAAGGCCAAGTAATTTTCTTCGCCCGGCGCAAGGAATCTGAAGAAAGCTCTCTTTCTTCGTGAAATCCTTTCGGAAAGGGGAGG
>JAXZEJ010000289.1:0-2799 GCA_037424205.1 bacterium
GTCCGGGCTTCAGCCCACTGCGGGCATGCCGTCTCTCTCAGCGACCTTGCATCCGTGACGCAGTCAAATTGAAAGACTACGTCCACAAATCCATGCTTCAAAACCTCCTCGTCAGGAACGCCGTCAGGATGCTCCTCAAGCGCCTTCAGAATGGGATGGTTAGGCGCACAAACGAGGGCGTAGTCATGCGTGCCCAGTTTCAGAGAATGAAATCCCGGCTCAACTTCGGTGAGCGGCGAAATGATGAAGTCCAGTACACCCGTTCTCAACTGCTACAGACGGTCCTTGGGCAGTGGAAAGAAGTCGAAGGAAATGCCGGGAGCCTTCTCTAGCGTTTCAGCCACAAGATGCCGGCAAAACGCAATCACGGCATTGTCCACACACCCGATTCGAACTCGGCGGTGAATGGTATCCAGATCAAACGATCCGTGATCGGCCAGCGCCTCGTATCCGGCCAGAACCGTCCGCACCTTTGGCAGAAGATCCTTCGCCTTGGGCGTGGCGACAAGACGTTCGGCCGATCGGGTGAAAAGCGGATCGTCAAAGAAATCCCGAAGTTCGGACAAATGCCGGCTGGCCGACGAGGCCGGCATCTGCAGGCGCGCAGCAGCGCGGCCGAGGTTTTCCTCTTCCATCAAGACGGTAAAAAGCCTTAAAAGGGCCTGAGACGGAGCGTTCTTCATTTTTTGAAAGTCCAAAAACCAAAAGCGCTGGTTTTGGTCGATGATAGTCTCAATTTCTAAAAACAAGCTGAAATCCTACACTTTCCTCCCGTGACCAACAGGGTCTGAAAGCCCTGATAAATCAATATGAATTCAACACCAAGGAGTGTAGTCATGTCCTTCATTCGTACGGCGGCCGCCACGGCCGTCATCGCGGCAATGACGTTCGCTGGCGATGCAGCGCTTGCTGCCGGCGGTTCTTCCGGTCCCGCCGTCAAATATGCCAAGCAGGGCCAGATCGGCGAAGTCATCACGAACCCGTACCGCATTGCGCCGCTGACCGCCATCATTCGCAGCGGCGGCTACAAGCTTGAAAACGTGAAGGTGCACATCGTTCCCAAACAGGGCGGCTCTGATATTTCCTACAACGTCGACAAGTCCGAAGTTCTCACGCACGGCGGCATCCCGGTCTTCGGTCTTTATCCGGACTACGTGAACACCGTCGAAGTGTCCTACACCCGCGTTGCACTCACCGGTGAAAAGAAGGACATTGCCGAAAGCTACAAGATCTACGCACCTCCCGTCTACACTGAAGTGAACGGCACGGTGTCCATGAAGAACACCATGTTCGACACGACGGTCGTCAAGGCTGACAAGAAGTTCAAGGCCCGCCTCTACCTCGTCAACAATTTGCTCGTTTCGCCCCCGAAAGGCTCGCGAGTCATTTGGAACAATCCGTCCGGCGGTGCGCTTGAATGGTGCTTCTATCCGCAGAACGCCATCATCGACGCCAGCGGCGCCGTTCGCTGGTACATGAACGTCGACTCGATCTATGACATGGAATCCGTCTACAACGGCGGCGTCATGATGGGCTTCCAGCAGGGCAAGGACGGCGCGCTCACCTGGGGCTACGGCCAGCGCTACGTCAAGTACGACATCATGGGCCGCGAAATCTTCAATCGCCGCCTCCCCGCCGGCTACGCCGACTTCTCGCACTCCTTCGACCAGGCTCAGAACGGCAACTACCTGCTTCGCGTCGCCTCCAATGACGTCAAGCGCGCCGACGGCAAGAACGTTCGCACCGTTCGCGACGTCATCATCGAAGTCAACAAGGACGGCCGCGTGGTCGACGAATTCCGCCTGTGGGAAATCCTCGATCCGTATCGCGACATCGTGATCAAGTCTCTTGACCAAGGCGCAGTCTGCCTCAACCTCGACGCCAGCCAGGCCGGCAAGACCATGTCCGCTAAGGATCTTGCCGAAATGGACAAGTCCGATCACTTCGGCGACATCACCGGCGTCGGCATCGGCCGCAACTGGGCTCACGTGAATTCTGTCGACTATGACCCGACCGACGACTCCATCATCATTTCCTCCCGCCATCAATCCGCCATCATCAAGATCGGCCGCGACAAGAAGGTAAAGTGGATCATCGGCGCGCCCGACGGCTGGGGCAAGGCATGGAAGGACAAGGTCCTCACTCCGGTTGAAAAGGACGGCACGAAGATCAAGTGCGAACAGGGCAAGTGCGAAAACACCTCCTTCGACTGGACCTGGACGCAGCACACCGCCTTCCGCATCGACGAAAAGAGCGACAAGCGCTATGTCTACGTGACGGCCTTTGACAACGGCGACGGCCGCGGTCTCGAACAGCCGCCGCTGCCCGACATGAAGTACTCCCGCGCCGTGGTCTACAAGGTCGACCAGAAGAACATGACCGTCGAACAGATCTGGGAATACGGCAAGGAAATGGGCCACGACTGGTACAGCCCGGTTACGTCTCTCACGCAGTATGAAGCCGACAAGAACTCCGTCATGGTCTACTCCGCCACGCCGCAGATGCAGCTCGTCGCCGGCAAGGCCGTCGGTGCACCGTCTCCCTATCTGATGGAATTCAACTGGGGCGACAAGCAACCGGCCGTGGAAATCCGCATCAACGGCTCCATGGGCTACCAGGCCATGCCCTTCCGCGTTCAGAACGCCTTTGAACACAAGACGAAGTAATCTCGTCTAATTCAGCAGTCTCCTCCTCTTGCCCCGGCGGCCTCGTTCGCCGGGGCTTTTTTCGTTCATCGAAAGCCCCCTCAACTCAACGACCGACGCGCCGCTTCACTTCTTCAAAAAGCGGAGCCACATG
>JAXZEJ010000290.1:0-22631 GCA_037424205.1 bacterium
ACACGACCCTTTCACGGTCGGTACCGGGGTTCGAATCCCCGTGGGGACGCCAGTTTCAAAGCCCGACAGGTTAGCGCCTGCCGGGCTTTTGGTTTTTTGCGTGCGATATCACATACAGTGAACGAACAAAAAAACGCCGGCGATGATAACCGGCGCTTTTAGCTACCCGGCCAGACGGTTCAAGTCTGGGGGGAGGTCACTTTTAGTGATTGCGGTGCTTTTCGGCCTCTTCCTTAACCGAGCGGCGCACCGTGTCGAACGCTTCGTTGAGCGCTGCCATCACATCCATGTTCGTACGGTTTACGATGAGCTGCTGGCCCGAAGCCATCAGGTCGATGCGAACCGTAAACGCCCCCATGGTCTGGTGACCTTCCTGGCTGACGGTCACTTTGCAGGCGCCGAGTTGGTTGTCGAAACGGCGCAGCGCTTCAACTTTTTCGGTCACCGCGGTTTCGACGGCGGGCGAACGATTGATGCCGTGGAAAACGATCTGCAGAGATTGGGGCATATAACACCTCTCTTTTTGTTGTGGCTTTTTGATGGGACAATGTTTTTGTCCGTACTTCAAGTCTATATCCAAAACCTATGCTTTGCACAAATTCCACTGGTTATCACTTAGAATGTGCCCGACGTGCCGGCAGGCAAGATGCCGCAGTTGTCGATGGACAGTTTTTCACTGCCTGAACCGTTACTCCCGTAATGAAATGGAGTCGGCAGGCTTCTTTGAAGAGATATGAGCAAAATGGATCGCAAACCTTGGCAGAACAACGGCCCTCATCGGGCTCCCTTTGGTTCCGACCGCCGTGAGGGCGGCCGTAGCGACCGTCGTGAAGGCGGTGAACGCGGCTTCGGTCGTCGTGAATTCGGCGATCGACGTGAGTTCGGTGGTGAGCGCCGCGGTTTCGGCGAGCGCCGTGAATTTGGTGATCGTCGCGAGTTTGGTGGCGAACGCCGTCCGTTCGTGGCTGGCGAACGTCGTGAATTCGGTGGTGAACGCCGCGGTTTCGGCGATCGTCGTCAGTCTTTCGGCGGCCAGCGCCGTCGCGAGGATTTTGGTGTGCGCTCTGGTCCGCGCGCTCGTGCTCTTGAAACCCGCCGTTTCTCCGAGCGCTCCGACTTTGCCAAGAACGCAGTTGTGAAGCTAGACGCTGATATCGCCGACTACTTTAAGAGCGCCGATGACGTTAACAAGGCTCTTCGCCTGGTGATTGAGCTTGGCAAGCTTGCTAAGAAGCCTGAGGTCAAGAAGGAAGCTGAAAAGGTGGAAGAGGCCGAAGTTCCGGCCGTTGCCGCTGAAGATGCTATGTTCACGGAAGACGTCTTCGAAGACGAAGACGCTGCCGAAGAATTGGCCGAAGAGAAGACGGAAGAAAGCTCTGAGGAAAAGGCAGAATAAGCTGTCTTTGACAGATATTTGGAATGTCTTGAAAGCTCCGCTCCCACAAGGGAGACGGGGCTTTTTTTTCGTCGCAGGATCTCCTTTTCGAGGTATTGGCGCTCTCGGGAATGTCCCCTAGGCAGACACAGTCTTTTTCGCTACACTTTCAAAGTTGTAAATCCGAAAGTCTTCCCGTGCGTGCGCCGGGACTGTGAAGCCGGCTGCTTACATGAAGTACATTCTTGCCCTTGATCAGGGAACTACAAGTTCCCGCGCCATTCTGCTGAATCATCGCGCCCAGATTGTTTCTCTGGAGCAGTTGGAATTTCCGCAACATTATCCGCAGCCCGGCTGGGTTGAGCATGATGCTATGGACATCTGGCGCACACAGTTAGCTTGTGCTCAGAATTGTCTTCGAAAGGCGGGGGTCTCGGCTTCCGAGGTGAGTGCGATTGGAGTGACGAACCAGCGCGAGACAACGGTAATTTGGGATAAGACAACGGGATTGCCTATCGCACCGGCTATTGTTTGGCAGGATCGCCGTACAGCGCCGTATTGCATGGAATTGCAGAGGCGGGGAGTTGAGGTTCTTGTGCGTGAAAAAACAGGACTTCGAATTGATCCATACTTTTCTGCGACCAAGATTCGTTGGATTATGGATCAAGTGCCCGATGCTCGTGCGCGTGCCGAACGGGGGGAACTGGCTTTCGGGACCATTGATACATGGCTTATTTGGAAGCTCACGGGCGGCCGTGTCTTTGTAACTGACATTACGAACGCATCGCGTACGATGCTTTGTAATCTCGAGACTGGTCGATGGGATGATGAGTTGCTGGATATCTTCGGTATTCCTGCTTCGATGCTTCCAGAGATTGTCCCGAGTTCCTGTGTGGTAGGCGAATCATTGCCGGAAATGCTTGGTGCCGCAGTTCCCGTGGCCGGCATTGCTGGCGACCAACAGGCTGCAACATTTGGACAGGCATGCTTTGTCCCTGGCTGTGCCAAAAATACTTATGGCACGGGTGGTTTCCTTTTGATGAACGTTGGCAGCGAGCCTCGTACGAGTCAGCATCGGCTGATCGGTACTGCGGCATGGCAACTCTGTGGCGATCGTCCGCAGTATGCTCTTGAGGGCTCTGTTTTTATTGCCGGGGCCGTTGTTCAATGGCTCAGGGACGGCTTGCAGTTTTTTAATTCTGCTGAGGAGATTGAGGAGCTTGCTCAGAGTGTGCCTGATAACGGCGGTGTCTATCTCGTTCCTGCTTTCGTGGGGCTCGGTGCGCCGCATTGGGACAGTGAAGCTCGCGGAATGATGATAGGCCTCACGAGAGGAACGACCAAAGCGCACGTTGCGCGCGCGGCGCTCGAAGGCATTGCCTTTCAATGTGCTGAAGTCCTCGATGCTATGCAGCGGGATGCAGGAACTGAGCTCAAGGAGCTTCGTGTTGATGGCGGTGCTTCTCGAAACAATCTTCTTATGCAGTTTCAGGCGGATATCTCCGGCGTGCCGGTCATTCGTCCTGCCATTACTGAAACGACTGCGCTCGGAGCGGCATTTCTTGCCGGTCTTTCAACGGGCGTCTGGTCGTCATGTGAAGAAATTTCTTCCTTGTGGCGAGTCGACCGGGTTTTTGAGCCCTCGATGACCGCCGACAGGCGAGAGTATTTGATGAACCAATGGGCTCGCGCCGTCGGCCGCGCCCGCAACTGGAACAAGTGACCATGGCTGAAGTGAAAACCACCTGCCGCGAGGAATTACTCGCAAAACTTCGTGAAGATCCCGTTTGGGACGTCGTTGTCATTGGCGGCGGCGCCACGGGTGCCGGTATTGCAGTAGATGCAGCTTCTCGCGGCCTCAAGACCGTTGTTTTGGAGGCGCAGGACTTTTCGTCGGGTACTTCGTCGCGTTCGACGAAGCTTATTCACGGCGGTGTTCGCTACATGAAAAATCCTCGCGATTGGGGACTTGTGCGCGAGGCTCTGAAGGAGCGCCGCATCCTCATCAAGAATGCGCCGCATCTTGTCCACTCCAAGCCTTTCATCTTGCCTTGCTACAAGAAGGGCGAGCGTGAGTTTTACACGATTGGTCTTGGCATTTACTCTGCTATGACTTATGGTGGTTACAACATCGGTCATACGTCGAGTCTTTCCAGAGAAGATACTCTGATGCGTCTTCCTGGCGTCAAGCCGGAAGGTCTTATGGGCGGCGTTCAGTTCTACGACGGTCAATTTGACGATGCCCGCCTTGATGTTGCGCTTATGCGTACGGCTTACGAGCATGGTGCTGTCCCGCTCAACTATATGCCCGTTGTCGGCATTACGCGCGAAAGTGGCATGATTCGTTCAGTGACTGCCAAGGACAAGGAGACGGGGGAAGAGTTCGTCATTCGCACGAAGATGGTCTTCAACGCGGCTGGTGCTTGGGTTGACCCGATCCGCCGCTTGGTTGACCCAGAGGCTTCTACGTTGGTGCGCGTTTCCCGCGGTTCGCATATCCTGCTTGACAAGTCCTTCATGCCGGGCGATACCGGCATGCTCATCCCGAAAACTCGCGATGGCCGAGTGCTTTTTGCTATTCCTTGGCATGGCATGCTTCTTGTCGGCACGACCGATGTCGAGCAGAAGGAGGCTGATTTCGATCCGAAGGTGAGTGATGCTGAAATCGATTTCATGATTGAAACGGCATCCGGCTATCTTGAAAAGCCGATTACGCGTGCTGATGTCAAGGCATCATTTGCCGGTCTTCGTCCGCTCTTCAATCCTCAGGCTACGGGTTCTGCCGGCTCGACCGCCAAGGTTTCCCGCGAGCATGCCGTCATTCCGGAATTCGGCAACATGATTACAGTGACAGGCGGCAAGTGGACTGCTTATCGAAAGATGGCCGAACACGCCATGCTCGTTGCGACGCTGCGTCATCTGATCCCGCCGCGCCTCTGCGTTACGAAGGATCTGCCGATTTTCTGTGATCCGAACTGGGATCATGCAGCTCTTGAGGTTGAAGCGGAAGCTGGCGATGCTGCTGACGAAAAGGTTGTACAGTTTGCCCTCTACGCTCGCGATCACGAGTTTGCTCGCACGCCGGAGGACGTGCTCTTCCGTCGTCTGCGCCTTGGCCAGATGAACGAAGCTCGTACCAAGGCTCTGTTGCCGAAGATCGCCGCCGCTTTTGGTTTACCGGTTGAAGAGTGCAATTGCGCTGACGAGGTTTGCGCTTGTGAAGAAGGCAAGTGTGACTGCGAAGAGAAGGCTGAAGTCTGCGAATCGGAAGTATGCGATTGCAAGAATGAAGAAATAATTGAGGCTCCGGCTGAGGTCGAAAAGGTGATCGACGTCGAAGTTGTCGAGGAAAAGCCGGTCGAAGAGGTCGAGCAGAAGAAGTAGGAACTGGTGTCCGGAGGGGCTGATGCCCCTTTGATAGGTCGCTTTTGGGACGAGCGCTTCCATGGTGGTTGCGCTCGTGCCTTCTAATTTGGCGGACTGCGCTGCCGTTCGAAGGCGGTCGCTCACAAGTGAGAAAAAAAGTAGGTGCCTTCTGTGGACAAGGAGGGTCGTTTGAGGTAAAATCGCGATCCTGACTTTGCTTCACGGATTGCTTACCCCATCTTTTTTCCACTGGCGCCGTGATTCAAACGCGAAGTTCAGAACGCCATATTTTTAGGGCGAACCTAATTTTCGGTTCGCTTTTGTTTTTATTCAGCATCTGCATGTCGGTGCGGGTCCGCAGAAATGATGACGGACCACGGCGCCATCCGTTGAGTACTGCTGCAGTTGCCTTACTTATTAGGTGAAACGCAATGAAGACCTTCTCGGCCAAGCCGCTTGAGGTTAAGCGCGACTGGTTCGTGGTCGATGCCAGTGATAAGGTGCTCGGCCGTCTTGCCAGCGAAATCGCTCTGCGCCTCCGTGGCAAGCACAAGCCCGAATTCACGCCCCATGTCGACACGGGTGACTTTATCGTCGTGATCAACGCGGACAAGCTCAAGCTTTCCGCTGAAAAGGACACGAAGAAGACGTACTATCGCCACACGGGTTATCCGGGCGGCATCTACGAAACGACGTTCCGCGAAATGCAGGACAAGCACCCGGGCCGCGCTCTGGAAATCGCCGTCAAGGGCATGCTTCCGAAGGGCCCGCTCGGCTACGCCATGATCAAGAAGCTCAAGATCTATGCCGGCGCCGAACACCCGCACTCCGCCCAGCAACCCAAGGTTCTTGACCTCTAATTTCCAAAGGCTTGAAAGATGATCGGTAACTACAACTACGGCACCGGCCGCCGCAAGAGCTCGGTCGCTCGTGTTTTCATCAAGCGTGGCACTGGCAAGATCGTGATCAACGGTCGTTCGCTTGAACAGTACTTCAACCGTGAAACGGGCCGCATGGTCGTCATGCAGCCGCTTCAGCTCACGGAAAACACCGAAACGTTCGACATCATGGTCAACGTTTGTGGTGGTGGCGAATCCGGCCAGGCTGGCGCCATCCGTCACGGCATTACGCGTGCCCTCGTCGACTACGACGCCGGCCTCAAGAGCGTTCTCTCCAACGCCGGTCTCGTGACCCGCGACGCTCGTGAAGTCGAACGTAAGAAGGTCGGTCTCCGCAAGGCCCGCCGCGCCAAGCAGTTCTCCAAGCGCTAATCGCTTCGAGTGCGGATTTGCAGAAGGCGTCAGTCTTCTGCAGATCTTGGCAAAAAGAAGGTCGCCTGCTTCAAGCAGTGCGGCCTTTTTTGTTATTTTCGAGCACGGAATCTGAAGATGTCGCCCGTCACGGGTTCGAGTTTTCGTGTAGCATAAGTGAACGCTTGAATTGCGCTGTGAACGGCCCCTCCCTTAGAGACAGAGGAGCCTCGGCGTCCCGTCACATTTTTGGAGGGCTGTCCTAGGGACAGCACAAACCCCGATGACTGAAAAGATTGAAACGCCTCAGGAAGAAATGCCTGAGCTTATGCCTGATCCCATCAATTTCACCGACGCTGCTGTTGCAAAGGTCAAGGAGCTGATGGACGAGGAGGGCAATCCCAGCCTCAAGCTGCGCGTGTTCGTCCAGGGCGGCGGCTGCGCTGGCTTCCAATATGGCTTTACGTTTGACGAAGTCCAGAATCCCGACGATGCTGTTATGGAAAAGGGCGGTGTTACGCTTCTTATCGATTCGATGAGCTATCAGTATCTCGTTGGAGCAAAGATCGACTTTAAGGACGATCTGAGTGGTGCGCAGTTTGTGATCGACAATCCCAATGCTGTGACGACTTGCGGTTGCGGCTCTTCCTTCGGAGTCTGATCTCAGCGTCATTGAGATATTCCTAAATAAAAAAGGACGGCATTCTTAGTGAAAGTCGTCCTTTTTTTATGTTTGTTGGAGCTTTAGTGCGGGTAAAGCGCGCCGAGAATACGGGGGCCGGCAGCACGCGTCACTGCTGGCAGGTTGCCTGGAAGACGGGAAAGGAAGCGATCGGCGAGCCATGCAAAGGCTGCGGCCTCCACTTCCATGGGGGGAACGCCAAGCGTCAGGGTTGAGGCTGTATTACCAGGGAAGTGCGAAGCTATTGCTTCCATTAGCGTAGTGTTGAAGACGCCTCCGCCACATACGTAGAGCTCCCTTGCGTCAGGAGCAAAGCGTGCGATCGCATTAGTGATTGTAAGCGCGGTCAGTTCTACGAGCGTACGCGCGACGTCTTCGGGAGCGACATGCTGATGCTTTGCCAGTTGAGCATCAAGCCAAGCGTGGGAAAAAAGTTCGCGCCCCGTAGATTTTGGTATGGGGAGTGAGAAGTAGGGCTCTTCCAGAAGGTCGGCGAGAAGGCCTTCATCAATGTGTCCCGTGGCTGCCCATTGGCCATTACGGTCAAAGAGTAATCCCGTGATGCGTTGGGTCCATGTGTCAATGAGCATGTTGCCGGGTCCGGTGTCGCCGCCAAGAATGATCGGTGTGTCATTGCGGGCGGGAAGAATCGAGATGTTGGCGATGCCGCCAATGTTGAGGACGATTCGTGTGGTCTCGCCGGTAAAACATTCGGCATGGAAAGCTGGCACGAGAGGGGCGCCTTCGCCGCCTGCGGCAACGTCGCGAGACCTTAGGTCGGCGATGACGTCAATGCCGGTGAGCTCGGCGACGAGTGCAGGGTGGTTCAGTTGGAGTGTGAAGCCTTTTTGAGGACGATGACGAATTGTTTGACCATGTACTCCGAGGGCGGCGATGTCAGTAGATGCGAGCCCCGTGTTTGCGAGCAAAAGCTTGACTGTATCCGCGTAGTGGTGGGCAAGCGCGACGGATGCTTCGCCCATGCGCTCGATTTCATCGGCTCCCGGGAGTGTGAGTGCCGAGAGCGCAGCGCGCAGAGAAGGCGGAAAACTAAGGGATGCATGTCCGATGCTTCTCATGGCACGTCCGTTGAAGGCCATAGCAACGGCGTCCGTACCGTCAAGGCTGGTGCCGGACATAAGTCCGATGGTGATGCGTTCGGGCATGTAAGTTATTCCTGTGCAGGCAAATAGTGAAAAGCCGGCGATGCGTGCCGGCTTTCAGTTTAAAGAGGAGGCTGACTAGTCCTTTCTGGAGGTAAGTTGTTGGGTTTTCTTGGAGGTGTCTTCGGTTTGTTTGGAGTCATCGAGAAGATGACTGGCTATATTAGTCTGTGTACGAAGAATGGTTGGCACTGGAAGTGATTCGCTTTCTGCCAACAGGTCAAAGCGGGCCTGAATCGGACGGGCGATCGTTTTGAGCTGCGCAAGCTGGAAGGCTGTCAGATTTTCAGTGTCCGGGAGATCGGCGGTGCGGGGATTGATCTGCACGCCATTGAACATCAGTTCATAGTGAAGATGCGGCCCAGTGGCAAGGCCGGTTTGGCCTACATAGCCGATCACATCGCCGCGTGCGACTTTCTGGCCAATGCGCAGGTTTTTGTTGATGCGGGACATATGAGCATAGAGCGTGGTGCGGCCGAGGCCGTGGTCGATCTTGACGTAGCGACCGTAGCCTTTGCGTTCGTAACCGACAAAGGTAATGATGCCGTCGGCTGCCGCAAAGATGCGCGAGCCAGAGGGTGCTCGGAAATCCGTTCCGTTATGCGGACGCACGATGCCTGTGACCGGATGGCGGCGAAGTGGAGCAAATTCACTGCTGACGTCTTTGATGTCAAGCGGTACGCGCATGAAGGTTTGCTGTGAAGCATGCCCTTCAAGGGTGTAAAACCCGCCGGCTCGACTGTCATTTTCGAACCAATAGGCTTCGTGAACGTCGTTGCCGGATACTACTTGAACGGCGAGGAGCTGACCATTACGAATGAAGTCGCCGCCTGCGAATTTGCGTTCGAAGACCAGACGAAGAGAGTCGCCCTTCTTGAGCGTGTGCACGGGATTATCGGCGCCCTCCCAAACGATCCTGAGTTGTTCAGCAATGTCTGCGGGAATGTGGAGCGATTTGACTGTGGCTGCGAATCCCGAAGAGGCGACGCCGGAGATGCTTTCTTCCAGAGTGTCAAAGGCGACTGGATATTCAGCGGCAGCAAAGAGCTCGCCTGTTCGGGTTACTTCAATTCGTCGGCTGTCTCTGGCGTGCGGGCCTTCGAGATAAAGGTGCAGGAAGGCAAGGCGTCCGTCGGGCAGAATGCCCGCATTGACATATTGTCCTGTCTGAGGCATGACCAAGGGACGAAGCATTTGTTGCGAACGAATATAGGAAACTGCTTGCGGATCAAGGACTTTAAGGCGCGCTAGCAATGAGTTGAGAGTTTCGCCATTTCGGGCTATGAGGCTTCGGGGCGTAACGGAACCGTTGCGACGTAATGCATCAAGTGCTTGTGCGAGAACGGAGTCGTCAACGGATTCCGTGATGAGGGCGGTGTGGTACTTTTCCTGCGCAATAGAGGGAGAAATCCCAAGTGTTGCGCTTGTTGCGCCGATCACGACCATCGAGGCAATCCCTGCGGTAGCGGTCCGGGGACTCAGCTTATCTGCGTGTAGGAGCGGAGACGATGCCGTGGCCTTGAGCCAGGACCGAAATGCCCTTCCGGCGGTACGGAGCTGCCGTGCAATGAGGGAGGGAGCGGTCATGATGAATCGGAGTTGCGAAAGGCGCAGAAAAAGGGAACAATACTTAGATTGCCATTTTAAATCAGAACCGTCGCAGTTCTTGCCGAAATCCTTTTTAAAAATGGTTACCGGCAGGAGAAACGCTTGCTTTGGCTGACGTTTGCACAACATGTCGTGCAGATGATTTCGAGCAAGTGCCTTGATGCGGCGGTTGCCGTTTTTTTACAAGTTACTGAAGGGATACTGATGACCGTTGAATTAGAAAAGGCCGTGGAAACCAAGAAGCTTCCGATTACTGACGACATCCGCGAAGCGATGGCTCTCATCCGCCGCGGCACTGACACGTTCCTCATTGAGGAAGAGTTCGAGCAGAAGCTCGCACGCGCCAAGGTGACGGGGGAACCGTTGCGCTGCAAGCTGGGTCTGGATCCGACTGCCCCCGACATCCATATTGGTCACACGGTTGTGCTCAACAAGTTGCGCCAGCTTCAGGATCTTGGACATACGGTGATTTTTCTTGTGGGGGACTTCACGGCCGCCATCGGCGATCCGTCTGGTCGAAACGCTACGCGTCCGCCGCTTTCGCACGAGCAGATTGTCGAGAATGCTCAGACCTATCTCAATCAGGCGGGGCTCGTGCTTGATTTGGATCGCACGGAAGTTCGTTACAACTCCGAATGGTGCAACAAGCTTGGTTCTGTTGGACTCATCCAGCTCGCCTCTCGCTACACGCTTGCCCGTCTTCTTGAACGTGACGATTTTGCAAAGCGCTATGCCGAGCAGGCTCCGATTGCCATGCACGAACTCATCTATCCGTTGATGCAGGGCTATGACTCCGTGGCTCTCAAGGCTGATCTCGAACTCGGCGGCTCGGACCAGCGCTTCAATCTGCTTGTCGGTCGCGAACTGCAGCGCCAGTACGGTCAGGAACCCCAGTGCATTTTGACGATGCCGCTTCTTGTGGGGCTTGACGGTCAGATCAAGATGAGCAAAAGCAAGCACAACTACATCGGCATTACGGATGCTCCGAATGACATGTTCGGTAAGGTGATGTCCATTTCCGACACGCTTATGTGGGACTGGTATGACCTGCTGAGCCTTCGTGGCAACGCAGAGATTGCTCAGCTGAAGAAGGAATGCTCTGAGGGCCGCAATCCGCGCGACGCCAAGGTGTTGCTGGCCAAGGAAATCGTCGCCCGCTTCCATTCGGACGTTGCAGCGAACGCTGCTGAAGATGAGTTCAATGCTCGCTTCCGTGCCGGCGCAATGCCGAGCGAAATTCCCGAAGTGACAGTTGAAGCGCCGGCTGGAGAACTCGGCATTGGCCAGGTTCTCAAGGCTGCAGGTCTTGTCTCTTCCACGTCTGATGCCAATCGCAACATTGAACAGGGCGGTGTGAAGCTTGAGGGCGAGAAGGTCTCCGATAAGGGGCTCAAGCTCAAGTCCGGCACTGTTGTAACTGTGCAGGTCGGCAAGCGCAAGTGGGCGCGCATCACGATCGCCTAAGAGTCGTGGCATGATCGTTTTGATCCAGCGTGTGGCCGAGGCTTCGGTGAGCGTCGAAGGACGCGTCGTCGGGGCCGTGGGCCGCGGGCTTCTCGCATTCGTGTGTGGGGAGCCCGGGGATACGCCTGCCGTTATCGAGAAGCTTGCGAGAAAGACTGCAAGGCTGCGCATCTTTGAGGACGAGACAGGCAAGATGAATCGAAGCGTTGCAGACATTGGCGGCGACGTACTCTGTGTTTCTCAGTTCACGCTCGCTGCGGACACAATGTCCGGCAATCGTCCGAGTTTTTCAAAGGCGGCTAAGCCGGAAGAGGGACTTGCCGCCTTCAATGCATATGTGGCTGCTCTAAGACAGGAGGGCTTGTCTTGTCCGACAGGTGAGTTTGGGGCACACATGCGTGTTTCTCTTGTCAATGACGGACCAGCAACCTTCACCATGCATCTGAATGCTCAAAAGAATGAGGTTATCTAGTACCAATGACCTAGTTTGTGGTTTCGGGACGAAAGTAATGATATAAATAAAGGATGCCGTCCGCTCCGGACGGCCCTGCACGTGGAGAAGCATCCGGTGAAAATCACTTCCGATACCTTTAAACAAGGCGATTTCATCCCCGAAGCTTTTGCTTGGGGGCGTATTGGCGAGGACGGTTCGACAGTACGCTCATCGAATTTGAATCCGCAGCTCTCCTGGACGGATATGCCCGCCGATACGGCATCCTTTGTGCTTGCTTGTCTGGATGATGATGTTCCGACGGATTTGACCGAACGCGATGCTTCGGGGGAGATTCCTGTCTCTCAGCTCCGCCGTCGTTTTGTGCACTGGGTGCAACCGAACTGTCCAAAGAGTGTGACGAGCATTGCGGAAGGAGCTCTTTCCGAAGAGAAAAAGACGACGCCGGGCTACGGCGAAGTTTGCATCAACGATTACAGCCGTGGCGGCAAGCCTGCGCTTGGTGAGACTGGTACGGGCTATGACGGTCCCTGTCCTCCTTTCTTCGATTCGCGTTGGCACTATTACCGCTTCATGGTCTTCGCAATCGATGTTGAAAAACTAGACGTACCCGATAATGCAACATGGCAGACTGTGGAAGCCGCCATGAAGGGCCATGTTCTCGCGTCGGCTGAGCTTGTCGGCCGCTATACCCTCAATCCCCGTCTGGCCGCCCTTTGAGACGACCGGCATTGACAGAATCCCTGTTATTTAACCTCCGGCGGCATTCGCCGTCGTTTTATTAAAGGAACTGAAGCCGTGTTCAAGCGCTCCAACACCATTGAGGCTGTCGATCCCGCCGTTTGGGATGTCATTTGTCATGAGACCGCCCGTCAGGAAGATCATATTGAGCTCATTGCGAGCGAAAATTACGCGTCTCCGGCGGTCATGCAGGCCCAGGGCTCCTGCCTTACGAACAAGTATGCCGAAGGCTATCCCGGCAAGCGCTACTACGGTGGTTGCGAATATGTTGACGTTGTTGAGCAGCTTGCCATTGATCGCGCTAAGAAGCTCTTCTGCGAACCGGCGAATGTAGAGATGGCTGTTAATGTGCAACCGCATTCGGGAGCTCAGGCCAATTCCGCCGTCTATTTCGGCCTTTTGGAAGCTGGCGACACAATCATGGGTCTGTCGCTTGCCGAAGGCGGTCATCTGACGCACGGCATGCATCTCAATTATTCGGGCCGTTACTTCAATGTGGTGCCATATGGGCTTGATGCCAATGAGGCAATTGATTACGACCGTGTCGAGCAGCTTGCAAAGGAATGCAAGCCGAAGATTATTGTTGCTGGTGCTTCTGCTTATGCGCTTCGCATCGATTTCAAGCGGTTTGCCGAAATCGCTCATTCCGTAGGCGCCTACCTGATGGTCGACATGGCTCATTATGCTGGCCTCATTGCAGCGGGCGTATACCCGACTCCGTTCGGTCATGCCGATATTGTGACTACGACTACTCACAAGACATTGCGCGGTCCGCGTGGCGGCCTTATCTTCTGCCGTCCTGATCTTGAAAAGAAGATCAACTCCGCTGTTTTCCCGGGTACGCAGGGTGGTCCGCTCATGCATGTCATTGCTGCCAAGGCTGTGGCGCTCGGCGAGGCTTTGGATCCGTCCTTCAAGGTCTATGGTGAGCAGGTGATGAAGAATGCAGCTGCCATGGCCGAGGAACTCGTCAAGCGCGGCCTTCGTATTGTCTCGGGGCACACGGAAAGCCATGTGATGCTTGTTGACCTTCGTTCGCTCAAGATTACAGGCAAGGCCGCAGAGACACTTCTTAACGCTGCTCACATTACGGTCAACAAGAACGCGATTCCGAACGATCCTGAAAAGCCTTTCGTGACGTCCGGCATTCGCCTTGGCTCTCCTGCCATGACGACCCGAGGCTTCGGCGAAGCCGAAGCCCGCAAGGTTGCGAATCTGATTGTTGATCTGCTTGAAGCACCGGAAGACAAGGATGTCTTCGAGCGTGTGAAGAGTGAGGTTGCTAAGCTCACCGCGGCTTTTCCGGTTTACGTCGATTAAAAGTCGCATGATCGCTCAAGGGAAGCTTTTGGCTTCCTGATAAAACACAAGGGCTACCCTTTTGTAGGATTGGGTAGCCCTTATTTTGTGTTTGGGAACTTGAGTTTGAGGGCTGTCGGGCGCTAAACTTTCGGAACATTCGTTCTAGATTTTGGATGCCTGACACCGGGAAGCCGGATGCGGGATCCTTCAGTACGCAAGGAGTTTCCTTATGCGATGTCCCTTCTGTCAGAACCCGGATACTCAGGTGATCGATTCTCGCGCGCCCGAAGAGGGGTACGCAATTCGACGTCGTCGCAAATGTCCGGCCTGCGGCAAGCGGTTTACGACTTTTGAGCGGGCGCATCTGCCCATTCCGGCGGTCGTCAAACGAGATGGCCAGCGCTCTGATTACAATCGCGCGAAGCTTACGGCTTCGATGTCGCTTGCACTTCGAAAGCGTCCGATAACACCAGATCAGCTTGAAGAAGCTGTCGATTCAGTTGAACAGGCGATGATCATGCTCGGCGATCGTGAGATTGAGTCGAGCATTGTAGGCGAGCTTGTGCTTGGGGCATTACAGAAACTCGATACTATCGCTTATATCAGGTTCGCTTCCGTGTATTTCAATATCGGCGATCCTCTTGCTTTCGCATCAATGATTCAAAATGCGGCAGCGCCGGACGGTAGCACTGACGGGGCCTTTGACGTGCTGAGAAAGTTCAGGATCGATCATGAGGCCGAGATTGCGGCGCGTGAGGCTAAGAAAAAGGCAGCGGCGGATCGTCGTGTGCGTCGAGAAGCTGAAAAGAAGGCGAATCGAGAGGAGGAACCGAAATGACGGAAACGGATCGAGAGCCGGAATGTATTTCGGACGACGACTACTGGATGGGGCTGGCGCTTGAGGAGGCCGCCAAGGCTCGCAGGATTTCACCCCCTAATCCCTCTGTGGGTGCCGTGATTGTAAGAGATGGCCGTGTGATTGGCCGAGGCTTTACTCAGCAGACGGGCGGTCCTCATGCTGAGGTGATGGCGTTAAGGAATGCCGCTGAAAGAGGCGAAAGCGTAGAGGGTGCGACTATCTATGTGACGCTCGAGCCGTGTTCGCACTGGGGACGCACGCCGCCATGTGCGTTGGCGATCATCGAGCACAAGCTTGGGCGTGTCGTAACGTCGGTATCGGATCCCAATCCGCAAGTGGCGGGCAGAGGTCTCAAGATGATCCGCGAGGCGGGGATTGAGGTGACTGAGGGGGTACGAAGCAAGGAAGGATGGCTTTCCAATAGAGGATTCCTTACTCGCATGACGACAGGGAGGCCATGGGTGCGCATGAAATGTGCGGCGACGCTTGATGGACGCACGGCTTTTCCGGACGGTCGCTCGCAGTGGATTACGGGGCCGGCGGCTCGTGAAGATACGCAGCGCTGGCGGGGTGTTTCCGGCGCGATCGTAACGGGGATCGGAACGGTACTTGCTGATAATCCGAAGATGACCGTAAGACTTCCTGATCAGGTGAGATTCCCGTTTCGCGTAGTAGTGGATCCTCGTCTCGAAACTCCTGTTGATGCTGAAATACTCAAGGGGGGAGGGACGGTGATTGTCTGTGCTGAGGAGAATCCGAAGGTCGAAATTGCGTTGACGGCGGCGGGGGCTGAGATTTTGAGACTTCCCGACAAGACGCATCCGGGGCGGGTTGATCTCGAAGCACTGCTTGACGAATTGGGGCGTCGTCAGGTGAACGAGGTTCATCTTGAGGCAGGAGCAAGACTAAACGGAAGCTTTATTTCGGCTGGACTCGTTGATGAAATCGTGCTGTATACTGCTCCCTGCCTTTTCGGTTCCGGGATGCCTGTTGCCAGTGTGCCGCTTCCCGAGGAACCAGGTCTGGCACATCGCTGGACGATTGAAGACTTTACTCAGATCGGAGCTGATCTGCGTGTGATTTTGAGGAGATGACTCTAAATGTTTACCGGCATTATTCAGGCAATCGGCAAGGTTCGTGAACCGGAACCTCTGGGCAATGGCGTTCGCCTGACAATCTGCGCTCCCGATCTGGGTCTTGAAGAAGTGCGCATCGGCGATTCTATTGCCGTCAACGGCGCCTGCATGACCGTGGTCGACAAGACGGATACGGAATTCAAGGTGGACGTTTCGGCTGAGAGTCTTTCCAAGACGACTGGGCTTGACACGTTCGGCGAAGTCAATCTTGAAAAGGCGATGCGTCTGGGCGATCGCGTTGACGGTCATCTTGTGAGCGGTCACGTTGACGGCGTTGGTCAGGTCGAGAGCATGGAGCAGGTCTCTGAATCGTGGAGACTCATCATTCGAGCGCCCCGCGTGCTGTCTCCGTACCTTGCCTATAAGGGCTCGATTACGGTCAACGGTGTTTCGCTCACGATCAATAAGGTTGAGGATACGGCTATGGATACGCTCGTGTCCATCAATCTCATCCCTCATACGCTTGAAGTGACGACGCTCAAGCATCTCAAGGCGCAGAGCTACGTTAATCTTGAAATCGATACGATCGCTCGCTACATCGAGCGCATGATGTCGCTTCGCAACGATGAGGACTCTCTTTTCTAACAAAGGAAAACAGAGTTCGCGATTGAAAAAAAGCGGCGTTCTTCGCGGGAGGAACGCCGTTTTTTGATCTTGCTGCCGAAAAATCGGCGTTCGTGCCCGTTAAGTCTGCGTTGTACAGGTCTTTCGCGGTAAAATATACGTCTATCAGTCGCTGTCGGCAGGCCGACGGCGGCCCGAGGGCCAGGCCTTCGGGATCTTTTCAAAACGAATTCAGCTCCCGCCTGCAGAGGCCCCTAGGAGACAGACATGGCTGTTGATATTGTTCCCACCAAACTCGATGGTACCGATCTTCGCATCGGCATCGTGGTTGCTCGTTTCAACGAATACGCTGGCCGCGGCGAATTTGAGTCCTGCATGGATGAACTTCGCAAGCTTGGCGTGATGGACGAAGACGTGACAAAGGTGTCCGTGCCGGGCGCTCTCGAAATCCCGTTCGCACTCCAGAAGCTTGCTCAGACGGGCGAGTACGATGCCCTGATTGCCCTGGGCGCCGTTATTCGCGGTGAAACCTATCATTTCGAACTCGTGAGCAACGAGTCCGGCAGCGGCATTACTAGAGTCTGTCTTGACTACGACATCCCCATCGCCAATGGCGTTCTGACGACGCAAAATGACGAGCAGTGCGAAGAACGCATCGACATGAAGGGCCGCGACTGCGCTCGCTGCGCTGTCGAAATGGCAAACTTCGCCAAGGAATTCTGCTCTGACGAACTCGACGAAGAGTTCGAAGACGAGTCCTCCGAAGACTGATGCCGTCATCAAAGGAATTATTGAAGAATGACTGAATACAAGGAAGGTCACCGCAAGTCTGCGGCACACTCCGCTCGACATCTGGCTCGCGTTTTCGTGATGCTCGGTCTCTACCAGTGGCTCGCCGATCCGTCTCAGGATTATGCAAGCATCGAAGCTCATCTTTCTAATCTTCTTCATGACGAAGAAGAGCAGCTCGAGGGCAGCAATATTTGTCCGACAGATTTCGAGAAGGCTGATCGCGCGCTCTTTACGAAGTTGCTCGCCGGTGTAATCGATCATCATGCAGAAGTGGCGGAGGTCATCGCTCGTCATGCCGACCGCGAACTCTCCCGCATCTCGCTCGTTGAGCGAGCTGTGCTCATGATCGGCACGTACGAGCTCATGACCTGTCCGGAAACGCCCTGGCGCGTGGTCCTCAATGAGTCTATCGAACTAGTCAAGCAGTTTGGCAGCGGCTATCGCTTTATGAATGCTGTTCTTGAACTCGTTGCCCGCGACATTCGTGCTGAAGAGACGGCCGCAACGAGTGCCTGACGAATCAGTTTAAGACTGATATCTCAACGGGCCGTTCCCTTCGGAGGGAACGGCTCTTTTTCTTGGAAGCGTGCTTTTTTCGGAGGTAAGGAAAATGCGCCGCGGAGAATTTCAGATCATCGATCGCTTCTTTACTCATGATGCGTTCGGAGAATGGCAAAGCCAGGGAGTGGGCGATGATTGCGCGATTATCGACATGCCTGGCAGCCGCATTGCGGTGACGACGGACATGATGGCTGTTGGAACGCATTTCCTGCCCAATGCACGGCCTGAGGATGTTGGATACAAGGCGCTTGCAGTCAATCTGTCGGATCTGGCGGCCGCCGGTGCATCGCCGAGAGCATTCTTTCTCTCGATCGGATTGCCTGAGCGTGATGATGCATGGCTTGAGGGGTTTTCACGAGGGCTTATGACGCTTGCTGAAAGTTCGGGCTGCGCACTTCTTGGAGGCGATACAACTCGCACGGCCGAGGTGAAGGGCACGCATGCGCCGGTGACGATCTCGATTACGGCTATGGGAGCCCTGCCTGAAGGGAAAGGACTCACGCGTGCCGGTGCCAGGCCGGGGGATGATATCTGGGTCTCTGGAACTGTTGGGGATGCTTATGCTGCTCTCAAGCATCGTTGGGGGCATTGGCAGCTGATGCCTGATGCGGCAGAGGCAATCTTTTCTCGAATGGATCGTCCGACACCAAGAAATCGTCTGGGGTCATCGTTGCTCGATTTGGCGACAGCCTGTGCTGATATCTCCGATGGATTGCTTGCTGATTTGGGACATATTCTTAACCGTAGCGGTGTTGCCGGCAACATCCTTTGGGAAGCGGTGCCGATTTCAAGCGCTCTTAGGGCACTTCCTCTTGCGGCGCAGCAGGAAGCAGCGCTTGCTGGCGGTGATGACTACGAGCTTGTCTTTACTGCTCCGCCCTCGGCGGCATTGCGCATTGAGCAGGCGGGACTTCTTTCTGAGACCAGACTTACCCGAATTGGTAAGATTTGTGAAAAAGACTCAGGCGATAATCTGACTGTTCGCTCGCAAAACGGTAGCATAGTGACAACGCCCGCGCAGGGGTTCGATCACTTTGCTTAGTGAGGCGAAGCGATCGTCCAACTGATTCCCGATCCCCAGCGTCGCCGGCATATCCGGCGGCGTCAATTAGGAAGTGAACATGCTGCAGAAGTACGACGACTCCAATCCTGCCAATCAGATCGAATTGACCGGCCGGTTCATTTGGTCTCATCCGGCCCATATGATCGCCACGTTCTTTGGTGCGGGGCTGCCGGCGAAGGCGCCAGGTACCTACGGCACGCTTGCCGGCGCTCTCGCTTTTATTGTGCTTTCGCCGGCCATGACCACGGCTTCGTGGGTGATTCTCTCCATTGCGCTTTTCATTGCGGGTGCTTGGGCGTCCGACAAAGTGGCGGTTGATCTTGGCGTAGAGGATCACAAGGGCATTGTTGTTGACGAAGTAGTCGGTATCTGGCTCCTTTTCGCGTTCCTGCCGGCCGGCACTCTTTGGTGGATTGCGGGTTTTGCAGCCTTCCGTTTCTTTGACATCATGAAGCTTCCTCCGGTCGACATCATTGATGAGAAGATGAAGAACGGCGTCGGCGTTATGCTCGACGACGTAGTTGCGGCCTTCTATGCTTGGGTGGTCGTAAGCATTCTCGGCTGGCTCTTCAGCTAAAGAACATGCCTGATCTTCAAGAGCGCATTGCGTTGGCTGCCGAGCGACTCGGGGTTGTAGCCAAAGAAAGACGGCATGTCATTGTTACTGCCGAAAGTTGTACGGGCGGCGGCATAGCCGCCGCGATAACAGAGGTGCCTGGCAGCTCCGAGTGGTTTCGAGAAGGTTTTGTGACTTATGCGGTCAATGCGAAGACGGCTCTTCTCGATGTCGATCCCAAGATGATCGAGGATATGGGCGTCGTAAGCCAAGAGGTGGCGCAAGCCATGGCCAGAGGAGCTCTCGCACGCAGTTCCGAGTCGACGCTTGGTGTTGCTGTGACGGGGGTGGCCGGACCGACAGGGGGCACGCCAGGGATTCCTGTGGGCACGGTGTGCATCGGTTGGGCGGAGCGTTTCAACGAGCACATTGTCACGTATGTTCGCACGATTCAAGTGAACGGAAGTCGAGCAACAGTGCGTCGAGCAACAGTTCTCACGGCGCTTGAAGGTCTGATCGAACTGATGCGTTTTGGCAATCCCGTCGTGATGCCTTGCGAATATTGACTACAATTCATCAACTGCAGTTCCACCATGGGCGCCCCTTGATTCAAGTCGCAGGGCGCCCTTTTTTGTCTATGTTGAAATCATGTCCAGTTGGTTTGACGTATTGATTCTGGTGATTCTTATCGGGATGAATGGGGCCTTCGCTTTGAGCGAGGTGGCTTTGATTACAAGTCGCCGTGCCAGACTTCAGCACATGGATGAAGAGAACATCCCTGGGGCGAAGCGTGCGATGGATATGAATGCGGACCCCAACCGTGCGCTTTCGACGATTCAGGTAGGCATTACCTCAATCGGGCTTTTGTCGGGCATCTTTGGCGAGTCTGCGCTGGCAAAGCCTGTGGCTGAATGGTTGGTTTCGCTAGGAATGAGGGCGGAGACGGCTTCGGCTGTCGGCATCACGCTCGTTGTGGTGCTGTTGACGTACTTTTCGATCGTGATGGGCGAGCTTGTGCCTAAGCGCATCGGTCAGATGTCGCCCGAACGCCTTGCGTGTCGAGTCTCTCCCATTCTGCATACTCTTTCGCTAGTTGCAGCACCCTTTGTAAAGCTCCTATCGCTTTCTACGGCTTCGATCTTGAAGCTTATGCGAATTGACACGCACAGCAGAAATGCCGTGACGGAGGAGGAGATTCACGCGATGATTGATGAAGGTGAGGAATCCGGCGTGATAGAGACGGTGGAGCGCGATATGGTGCGCAATGTCTTCCGTTTGGACGATCGTCAGGTAGCTTCGCTAATGACGCCGCGTGCCGACATTGACTGGATTGACTTGGAGGACTCGCCCGAGGTCAACATCGAAAAGATCCGCTCATCGAAGCGTTCAAGACTCCCTGTTTGTGTTGGCAGTCTGGATGACGTCAAGGGGTTCTGTTCCACCCGTTCGCTTCTGCAGCAAATGATGGAGAAGGGACGTGCGGATTTCAAGGACAATCTGATTCCTCCGGTTTACGTGCCCGAATCTCTTACCGGCATGGAGCTTCTGGAGAATTTCAGAAAGACAGATACACCGGTAGCGCTTGTCGTCGACGAATATGGAGAGGTTCAGGGGATCGTGACGCCTCGTGATGTGCTTGAGGCCATTGCAGGTGAATTCAAGCCCGAGCAGCCGGGGGATGCCTGGGTGACAAGGCGTGATGACGGTTCTCTTCTTCTTGACGGCATGATTCCGATTCCGGAATTGAAGGACGTGCTTGACATCAAGAGCGTTCCTGAAGAGGAGGTCGGTCGCTATAACACACTTGCGGGCATGATGCTTCTTCTACTCGGTCGCCTTCCGAAGGAAGGGGATGTCGCACAATGGGATGGTTGGCGGCTTGAAATCATCGATATGGATCGACGCCGGATTGACAAGGTGCTTGCTGTGAAGCTGAAGACTGCATCATAAGCATCTGATAAATAAAAAGAGGCCTGCCGGACTATCCGGCAGGCCTGCTTTTTATTTGAGCCGGTCGATATTTCAGATGGCGGCCTGAATGGCGTCGCGCGTGGTGATTGCAGCTTTTCGGGCGGCGTCCTTCCAGTCGTCTTCGCGGCTAGCGTAGATGATGGCGCGGCCGGAGTTGATTACCATGCCGGTGCCGGCGGCAGTCTTGCCGGCTTCAACGCAGGCGCGAATGTCGCCGCCTTGAGCACCGATGCCCGGCACGAGAAGCGGAAGGTTCGGCGCAATGCGTCGGACATTGGCAAGTTCGGCAGGGTAAGTGGCGCCAACGACGAGACCGAGTTCGCCTGAAAGATTCCATTCGGTGGCGGCGAGACGAGCAAGACGTTCATAGATCTTCTCGCCATTCACTTCCAGCATCTGGATGTCATCCCCGCCGGGGTTGGAGGTGCGGCAGAGGATGAAGGCGCCCTTGTCTTCGTAAGCGAGGTAGGGCTTAATCGTGTCGAAGCCCATGAAGGGAGACAGCGTGACGCAGTCGGCTTCATAGCGTTCGAAGGCTTCGCGAGCATAGTGTTCGGCCGTGGAACCGATGTCGCCGCGCTTGGCGTCAAGAATCACGGGAACTTTCGGATGATTGGCGTGAATATAGTCAATCACAGCCTTGAGTTCGGCCTCGGCACCGCAGGATGCAAAGTAGGCGATCTGCGGCTTGAATGCGCAGACGAGGTCGGCTGTGGCGTCGACGATGCCGCAGCAGAAATCGTAAATAGCCGTGCTGCGGCCTGCGAGTTCGTGCGGGAAGCGGGTGAGGTTGGGGTCAAGCCCGACGCAGAGCATGGAACCGGCGTTCTGCCAGCGTTCGCTGAGCTTTTCGGTGAACTTCATGTGGATGCCTTCCGAAGGTGGTTGTCAATCGGGCGCTATCTTAACAAATTCTTTCGCATCGCGGCCGTTTGCCAAGAATTGCGCTATGCTCGAGTGATGGTCTCACATAGTGAGGACTAGTGAAAACGCCGTGACGTCCAGAGGAGTTTGAAGATGTTTACTCGCAGACAATTTATCGAGGCTGCGGGCCTTGTTGCGGCAGGTCTTGCCGTTGCACCTGGGTTTGCCGTTGAAAGCCGCTGGCCGAAAAAGCCTTCCGTGCCTACCGATCTCAATGCCGAGGAGTTTTTTACCGAGCTTGCTGAAAATGGAACGGGCTTTGCAGTCGGTAATGAAAAGGCCGATACGGTCGTCATGATGACGTTCGATCCTCAATGCCGTTGGTGCGTTTGGGAGTATGAGCAGTTCAAGCCTTATCTTGACCGCGTGAAATTTGTCTGGCATCCGGTGGCGGTGTTGAATCCGTGGAGCGAACTGCAGGGCGCCGCAATTCTGGCGGCCAAGGATCGCAAGGCTGCATTCCTCGAGCATGAGGAGCACATCAGGGATGCTGAATTCAAGGGGCTCGACGTGCGCGGAATGGAAATCCCTTTCGAAAAGCGCGAGGCCGTCTGGAGCAATACAAAGATCTTCCGTCGAGCTGCGGCTCGCGAGGTGCCGTTCGGCGTCATGAAGAAGGCGGATGGCACATATGTCGCCGTATGCGAGCAGACGGGGGAATCATTTGCCAAGCTGCTTGGCAAATAAACAGAAGTTGATTCGTAGAGATAAATGAAAAGGCCGTCGATCGAAAGATCGGCGGCCTTTGTTGTGGTGTGCCAGGCATGGGCACAATCTAACGGGTGGAAGTCCCGAGCGCAGGG
>JAXZEJ010000291.1:0-2060 GCA_037424205.1 bacterium
TGCATTGATGGTCTCCGGTGTTCGATGCCCCTTCTGGAGCTGACCATCTAATTAACGCGAATAAGTTGTTCCAGATGCATGGACAAGAAGTCCGAAAACAAGCAGTTAGACCGGCAATCTCAAGAAGAGACACGGGTGCGACGCGGGTCGCTGTTTGTTGACCGTTGTTGAGTCTGGACAAAACGGAGTTTTAAGATGCGCCTTCGGGACGCAGGGGTTGTTGCGTACCGGGCCCAAGTCCTTTTCATGAAAAAAGGGACGGCGTGATGATTCCCGCCGTCCCAAGGTCCGTCCGGGCGCTTCAAGACCGGGCGGATCAGGATGTGCTGAACAAGAGGCTCGATTATTCGATGGAGTCCATGAACTTGACGTAGGACTCGCGGTCGAGCTGGGGCTTGAAGGCCCTGCAGATCGCTTCGGCCTTTTCGGCGCCGTCGGCGAGGAGGTCGACGATCGTCATGGCGAGGGCCTGCGGGCACTTCGTGAAGGCGATGTCGCGGTCGCGAAGCTCGTAGTCTGCGCCGTGGAGCACGCCGTCGACGCAGCCGACCCAGGGGTGGACGACCGGCATCAGGTGGGAGACGTCGCCCATGTCGGTGGAGCCGGCGCTGTGTTCGCCGACCACGACGTTGTCGGCGCCGAAGAGTTCGGCGGCGTTGCCGCGAAGGACTTCGCGCATGGCTTCGTCGGGACGCAGCGGCAGGTAGCCCGGAAGGTTGGCGATGTCGCACTTGGCGCCGATGGCGTCGCCGCCGGCCTTGAGGGCGCGGTCGACGGCCTTGTTGTAGCGGGCCATGGCGTCGATGTTGGAGGCGCGCACGTAGCTTTCCATCTTGACGTAGTCGGGGATCACGTTGACGAGGTCGCCGCCCGCATTGATGATTGGGTGGAAGCGGACGTGGTCCTGGTCGCGGAAGGTTTCGCGGATGGCGTTGACGCCCATGACGCCCATCATGGCGGCGTTGAGGGCGTTGACGCCCTGTTCGGGCGCGAAGGCGGCGTGGGCCGGGCGGCCGTGGTATTCGATGAGCTTGCCGATGAAGCCGTTGCTCGAGCCGCCGAGGTTGAACTCGGCGCCGTTGCTCACGTGCATCTGCATGGCCATGTCGATGTCGTCGAAGGCGCCTTCGGCGATGAGCTGCTGCTTGCCGCCGAGGTACTTGAGGCGGCCGTCGGCGCGCTGGGCGCTGCGCCAGTCGATTTCGACGTATTCCTCGGCCGGGACGGCGAAGAGGACGACGTCGCCGTCAAGCTCGCCCATCACGTCGCGCAGGCCGGCGGCGACGGCGATCATGTTGGCGATCTGGATGTTGTGGCCGCAGCAGTGGGCGGCGCCCGTGACGGGGTCGGCGCCCTTGTGATTGCGGCAGACGATGGCGTCGAGTTCGGCGAGCATGGCGACCGTGCGCTTGGAATTGCGGCCCTTCATGCGGGCCTTGACGCCGGTGAGGCCGTGGCCTGCCGTGAATTCAAGGCCGAGCTTGGCGAGCGCGTCCTGCACCTTCTTCGAGGTCTTGAGCTCCTTGTAGCCGAGTTCGGGTTCGGCAAAGATGGCTTCGGAGATCGCTTCGATCTCGGCGCGGCGGGCGGCGATGGCTTCGCAGACTTTCTGCTTGATGGCGGCTTTGTCCATGTTTCTTCAGGGGACCGCTTCCGGGGCCTTCATGTGCTGAGGCGCCTGCGGTCCGCTCCTATGAGTGTGTGGCGCGGCAATGCGCCGGAATTGAATGCCGGGCTCTCCCTCAGGACGCCCGGCCGATGTCTATTTTAGGTCGGATCTCAGAAGATGCCTTCGAGGTGAAGCATCAGTTCGGCAAGCGCGGTCGCGCAGAGGAAGCTGCCCGAGGCGACGGCCATGGCGACCGGAACGATGCGCCAGGAGAGGCGGCGGAAGGCTTCGATGTCCTTGCCGAGGCAAAGGCCGCCGTAGGCGAGAATCGGAGTCGTCGTGGCGAGGAAGTTGATGTGCTTCGTCTGCTCGACGATCCACACGCCGCCCGGGAAGCTCGGGATCGAGACGATGACGGCGGTGAGCGAGACCCAGAAGACGATCGGAAGCT
>JAXZEJ010000292.1:0-7626 GCA_037424205.1 bacterium
AAGAGCATAGGATTCTCCCAGATGAAAGCGAGCGGCCGGCAACGGCCGCGTCATCTTAAGGCAACTCTTGGGAGTGTAGACCTGCAGTATTAAAACGATCAACGCGATCGACCCCTAATGCCAAACCCTCTCTCACAAGCGATTTCATTCCACGGAAACACTTGCCGCTCAAGAGTCTTTATCGAATCCGCCGGGCGGCCTGCCGCCGATTGACCATCACTTCCAGATCCGGCTCTCAAAGCAGACATGCTTCGGCAGTCGCCTGCCGACTAAGGCATTCAGCCTATTGATTTGAAGATGTCGCCTGCTATACTGAATGGCATGATGAATACGCAAGCCTCTTCCCGTACCCGTACCGACGCTCGTCGTTGGTGGCGCCGCTTGAATCTCAAGCGGGTGCCGGGCAGAGTGTTGCCCTAAGAAATTCAAAGAATTCTTAAGTTCAGGAACCCGCGGAATGCGGGTTTTCTCACATCTGAAGGCAGCGGTTCCGCGGGTACTACGATCAACAAATCGAGGTACAACAAATGACGAACCGATCGAGCCGATCTTCTCAAGCCTTCCGCAAGCACTCCGTTGCTGCTCTGCTTGCGGGCGTCTTCCTCTGCGGCCTTCAGGGCGCATCCGCCGCCGACTTCCGCTGGACGAGCGCCGGCGACTTTCTCACCTTCGACATTCACGCCCAGAACGAATCGCTCAACTCACAGGCCTGCGCCACGGTTTACGAAAGCCTCGTGCGCTACGACGAGTCGATGAAGATCGAGCCGGCCCTGGCCACGAGCTACGAGCGCGTTCCGAACGGCTTCCTCTTCACGATCCGCGAGAACGTGAAGTTCCATGAAGGCGAAATTCTCACGCCTGAAGACGTTGTCTTCTCGATCAACCGCGCGCTCGCGCCGCTCAGCCAATTCAAGAGCACGGCCTCCGGCATTCTCGGCGCTGAAGTGACCCCGGAAGGCAAGGTGCTCGTCAAGACCGTTTCGGGCTCTCCCGTCTTCCTGCGCCAGCTCACCTCGCTTCGCATTCTCAACAAGGCATGGGCCGAAAAGCACGGCGCGCTCGAGCCGCAGAACTACGTGGCGGGCGAAGAATCCTATGCCGCCACGCACGCCAACGGCACGGGTCCCTACAAGCTTGAATCCCGCGAGCCCGACATCAAGACGGTCTTCACGATCAACAAGGAATGGTGGGATCAGCCCAACCGCAAGGGCAACGTCGACCGCGTGGTCTTCACGCCGATCTCCTCTGCGGCGACCCGCACGGCCGCGCTTCTCTCGGGCGAGGTCGACTTCGTGCTCGACCCGGCCGTTCAGGACCTTCCGCGCCTTGAAAAGAATCCGAACCTCAAAATTCTCTCCACGGGCGAAGACCGCGTGATGATGGTCGCGCTCGACCTCTCCCGCGACGCCTCTCCGTACGTGAAGGACCTTTCGGGCAAGCCCCTGACGGTCAATCCCTTCAAGGATCACCGCGTTCGCGAAGCCATGTCGCTCGCCGTCAACCGCGCCGGCCTCGTTCGCGGCGTGATGCGCGGCAAGGCCATTCCGACGGGCACGATCGTCTCGCACGCCGTCTTCGGCTGGACCAAGGAAGTCGGCGAGCCGCTACCCTACGACCTGAAGCGCGCCAAGGAGCTCCTCAAGGAAGCGGGCTATGAAAAGGGCTTTGCCTTTACGTTCGACACGCCGAACAACCGCTGGGTGAACGACGAGGCGATCGTCAAGGCCCTCGCCTCGATGTGGGCGAAGATCGGCCTCAAGGTCACAGTCAACTCGATGCCGCGCGCCCAGTACTTCCCGAAGGTTCTGAGCTTCGACACGTCCGCGGGCCTTGTCGGCTGGGGCTCCACCACGCTTTACGCCTACCGTCCTGTCCAGTCCCTTTCGGGCACCTACAACGCAAGGACGGGAGACGGCATCAGCAACATCGGCCGCGCATCCAGTCCCGAGCTCGACGCCGTCCTCAAGCGCCTCGCCGCCTGCGAGAGCGAGGACGAGCGCATGAAGCTCTCCGAAGAGCTTCTCAACCTTGAAAAGCGCGAGCTCAATCACATCCCGCTTCTCGAACCGCAGATCTCCTGGGTCATGAAGAAGTCGGTTGATGCGCCTCTTCGCCCCGACAACATGCTTGTGATTGATCGGGTTCGTGTAACGGAATAAGGAAGATAACGTGTTCCAGCTTTTCCTTCAGCGAATGCTTCAGGGATTGGCCGTTCTTCTGGTGGTGAGCGGTGTCGCCTTCGCGCTCTTTCAGTTCGTGGGCGACCCCGTCTCGCAGATGCTGCCGCCGGACGCGACCGCCGCAGACCGCGAGGCCCTCACCGCCGCGCTCCGGCTCAACGACTCCGCCTTCGTGCAGTACGCCCGCTTTATCGGCAATGCCGCCACCGGCGACTTCGGCCTGAGCCTGCGCCACGGCACGCCCGTGGCCGAGCTGATCCTCGAGCGTCTTCCGGCTACGGTGGAGCTCGCGGGCCTCTCGGTCCTGCTCGCGCTTGCCGTCGGCATCCCGATCGGCATCGCCACGGCGCTCTATCCGGAGAGCCCCCTCTCGAAGCTCGCGCTCGGCGCAACCCTCCTGGGCATGTCGCTCCCGACCTTCCTCACCGGCATTCTGCTCATCATGGTCTTCAGCGTCATGACCGGGCTTCTCCCCGCCTTCGGCCGAGGCGAAACCGTCTCGCTGGGATTCTGGACGACAGGTCTTCTGACCCTTGACGGCCTGCGCCACATCATTCTTCCGGCGCTTACGCTGGGACTCTTCCAGACGGCGCTCGTCGTGCGTCTCGTGCGAGGCGAGATGCTCGAGGTTCTGCGCCGCGACTTCATCAAGTTTGCCAAGGCCCGCGGCCTCACGCGGTTTCGCATCGCCTTCGCCCACGCCTTCAGAAACGCCTCGCTGCCGGTGATCTCGGTCTCGGCGCTCCAGTTCGGTGAAATCGTCGCCTTCTCCGTCGTCACGGAAACCGTCTTCCAGTGGCCCGGCATGGGAATGCTTTTCCTGCAGTCGGTCCAGTTTGCCGACATTCCCGTCCTGGCCGCCTATCTCACCTTCATCGCCCTGCTTTTCGTCGTCATCAATTTCATCACGGACCTGAGTCACGTCGCCATTGACCCGCGTCTGCGCAAGGAAGGAGCCTGATCATGAACGATCTTACGAACAACATTCTCCCGGAAGTTCTGGCCGGTCTCGAAGAAATGACCGCCATCCGCCGCGACATTCACGCCCATCCGGAACTCGGCTTCTGCGAAGTCCGCACCGCCGGCATCGCCGCCAAGGCTCTGCGCGACATGGGCTGCGACATTGTGGAGGAAGGCATCGGCCGAACCGGCGTCGTCGCCGTCATCCGCGGCGGCAGGCGCAATCCCGAACACCCCGTCTCCATTGCGCTTCGCGCCGACATGGACGGTCTGCCGCTTGAAGAGCGCACCGGCCTTCCCTGGGCCTCCGTCCTTGAAAACCGCATGCACGGCTGCGGCCACGACGGACACGTCGCGGGCGTTCTTCTCGCCGCGCAGGCCTTGGTCAAGCGCCGCGACATGCTTCAGGGCGACGTCGTCATCATCATTCAGCCGGGCGAGGAAGGCTATGCCGGCGCCCGCGCCATGATCGAGGACGGCCTCTTCGAACGCTTCCCCGTGACGGAAATCTACGGCATCCACTGCGCGGGCGAACTTCCGCTCGGCGTCATGGGCTTCACCCGCGGCACCTCCTCCGCCGCAGCAGACCGCTTCCTCATCACGGTGAAGGGCGTCGGCGGCCACGGCGCGCGTCCGCACAAGACCGTTGACCCGGTCGTCGCCTCCGGTCTTCTGATTGCCGCTCTCCAGACCGTCGTCTCCCGCTCCATCGACCCGATGCAGCCTGCCGTTCTCACGATCGGCTCGATCCACGGCGGCGATCCCGAAGGCGTCTCCGTCGTTCCGGCCGAAGTCGTGCTTGCCGGCACCACACGCTGCGCACGTCCCGAAGACCGCGACCGCATCGAAGAGCGCATGGGCGAAATCTGTCAGGGCATCGCAGCCACGACCGGCGCCGAAATCGACTTCCGCTACACGCGCATGTATCCGCCGCTCGTCAATCACGACGGTCCCTATGAATTCGCCTCGAACCTTGCCAAGGAGATCTATGGCGAAGACCGCGTGCGCGCGAATCAGCCGGGCTCCATGGGCGCCGAAGACTTCTCGTTCTTCCTCGAAAAGCGCCCGGGCTGCTTCATGCGCATGGGCATTGCGGACGAGAATCACACGGCCAACCACCACCAGCCGTGCTTCGACTACAACGACCTGGCGCTCGGTCCTTCGGCCGACTTCTTCGTTCGTCTCGTGGAAGCGCGTCTTGCCGCTCTCCAATAAGGATTCAAGATGCTGCGAAAGCTCTTTCGAACACCTTTTGCAATCCTCGCAGGCGTCGTTCTGCTCGCGGTTTTGTTCGCGGCGGTCGGCGCCCCGTGGCTCTCGCCCTACGATGCGACGGACCTCGCGTCCTTCGACATCGCGGACGCCAACCTGCCCCCGGCATGGTTTGAGGAAGGATCGTCGGCCCACATTCTCGGCACCGACGACCAGGGCCGAGACCTCCTTTCCGCCGTGCTGAGCGGGACGAGACTGTCGCTCGCCATCGGCGTGACGGCCGCCCTGCTCTCGCTCGTGATCGGCGTCTCGGCGGGCCTTGCCGCGGGCTACATCGGCGGCATCTGCGACGCAGTCCTCATGAGGCTTTGCGACGCGATGCTCGCCTTCCCGACGCTGCTCACCGCGCTCCTCGTCGACGGCGTGCTGCGCACGATTCTCGGCGAAGGCGCAGGCGAAGCGACAACCTACGCGGTGCTTCTGATCGCCATGACCGTGACGGGCTGGGTGCCCTACGCCCGCACCGTCCGCGGTCTGGCGCGCACGAAGCGCTCGGCCGACTTCGTGTCGGCGGCGAAGCTCTCGGGCGTCTCCAACGGCCTGATCCTCGTGCGCCACGTTCTGCCCAACGTCATGGGCCCCGTGTTCGTGCTCGGCGCCCTGAACCTCAGCTCCGCCGTGATGACCGAAGCCACGCTCTCGTTCCTCGGCGTCGGCGTTCCGCCCACGACGCCGTCTCTCGGCACGCTGATCCGCATCGGCAACGACTTCATTTTCTCCGGCGAATACTGGATCGCGCTCTTCCCGAGCGCCGTGCTGGCCGCCACGGTTCTCTCCGTCAATCTTCTGGGCGATCGTCTTCGCGACGCCATGAATCCCGTCCTGCGGGAAGGATGACAACAAATGTCTGCAGATGACAAGAATCAAAACCCGATCCTCTCCGCCCAAGGGCTTTGCGTCCGCCGCTCCGACGGCGCAATGATTCTGGAGGACGTCTCGCTCTCGGTTCAACCGGGCGAGATTCTCGGCCTTGTCGGCGAATCAAGCGCCGGCAAGTCCATGATCGGCAGCGCCGTGGCCGGGCTTCTCCCCGCCGGCGTCAAGCTCGTCGGCGGCAGCATCGTCCTCGAGGGCCGATCCCTTGAGGATCTTTCCGAAGAGGAGAGCCGCCAAATCCGAGGTGCCAAGATCGGCATGATCATGCAGGACCCGCTCTCGAGCCTCGATCCCCTCCTCACCATCGGCGAGCACTTTCGCGAGACCTTTGCCGCCCACGGCATCCATCTCACAAAAGAAGCCCTTAAAACGCGCTGCGCCTCGCTTCTTCATGAAGTCGGCCTGAAGGATCCTGAAAAGCGACTTGAACAATATCCGCACGAACTCTCGGGCGGCATGCGCCAGCGCGTCATCATTGCACTCGCCATCGCGCTCGATCCGGTCCTCCTCATCGCCGACGAGCCCACCACCGCGCTCGACGTCTCGATTCAGGCACAGATCACTGCGCTTCTGCGCCGTCTGGCCCACGAACGCGGCTGCGCCATTCTGCTCATCACGCACGACATGGGCGTGATTGCCGAAACGGCCGACCGCGTCACGGTGCTCTACTCCGGGCGCGTCGTCGAAGAAGGCAAGACCTCAGCACTTCTTCAAACGCCTCAGCATCCCTACACCAAGGGGCTGATGGGCGCCATTCCGGATCCGGACTGCGCCTCTCTCTGGCTCGAGCAGATTGAAGGCGTGATGCCCGACCCGGCGCACCGTCCGGGCGGTTGTCCCTTCCATCCTCGCTGCCGCGCCATGCACGAGCGCTGCCAAAAGGAACGCCCCGTCCTTCGCGACTGCGGTCCGACCATGGCCGCCTGTTGGCTCGGCGCCGACAACGGACGCGGCGTGCCCGACTCCGTCGTGCGCTTCCATCCGCCCGTGAAGCGCAATTGGAAGGTCATGGAAGCCGAACGACTGGAAAAGCTCAAGACCGCGCCCGAAGTCCTGCGCCTTGACAACGTCTCCAAGGCCTTCGTACTTCATTCCGCAGGCTTTCTCGGAAAACTGATGGGCAAAAAGGACGAGATGCTTCAGGCGGACGACAATGTGACGCTGACCGTCCGTCGCGGAGAAACGGTGGCCCTCGTGGGCGAGTCCGGCTGCGGCAAGTCGACGTTGGCGCGCATTGCCTCCGGCCTTCTCAAGCCCGACGCCGGCACAGTCAGCCTTGCCGGTGAAAACATTGCCGGCATGAAGCCCGGGCGCATCAACATGATCTTCCAGGATCCGTTTGCGAGCCTCAACCCGCGCATGACGGTGGCCTCCATTTGGGAGGAGCCGCTCAAGAGCCTGAAGCCCGAGATGTCGGCTCAGGAACGCCGTGCCAGGCTTCGCCAGCTGGCCGGCCTCGTCGGTCTTCCGGAAGAAGCGCTCGCCAAGTATCCGCATGAATTCTCAGGCGGCCAAAGACAGCGCATTTCGATTGCCCGCGCCGTTGCGGCCGAGCCGGAGCTTCTCATCTGCGACGAACCCACGAGCGCGCTCGACGTCTCCGTTCAGGCTCAGGTGCTGAACCTTCTCAAGACGCTCCAGATCGAATGCGGTCTGAGCGCCCTCTTCATCTCGCACAACCTCGGCGTCGTTCGCCACATCAGCGATCGCGTCGGCGTGATGTATCGCGGACAGCTCGTTGAATGGGCGCCCAAGGAAGCCCTCTTTGAAAAGCCCCTGCATCCCTATACGCAGATGCTTCTGGATTCCGTGCCGAGAATCGGCACCATTAGGAAGAAAGTGGCAGCTGCTGAAGGCGATGAGGAAGGCAAGTCCTGCGGGTGTCCCTTTGCGGCACGATGCCCGAAGGCCTCGCAGGAATGCTTTGAGCAGCCGGTGAAGCTTCATGAGGTGAAGGCACCGGAAGGGACGAGGCTTGTGGCGTGCCGAAAGGCTTGAGCAAGTTTCAGAATTGCCAGAGACAAACGACTAACGGCCGACGTCTTTTGATGGATTTCGGCCATTAGTTTGCGAGTAGCAATCTCCGACTGACCACTTGATTCTTGAATTCGTTTGAAGAAGCCATTGATACCTCCGTAACCGTTCAGATTTTAGATTAGGAAGTAGTTTGACTGAGAGGGATAACCGTTGCGAGTACCTCGTTCAAAATTCAGGTTAGTGATTGAATTCGAGAACCTACAATGGCGGGCAGCGCTAATCCTGCGCTGAACAAGAATAAGTAAAAAATCCTTCTTTGGAAATAAGAGGGGGCTAGGTACCCCCTCCTTCAAATCTATCG
>JAXZEJ010000293.1:0-8831 GCA_037424205.1 bacterium
CGGCCTGGCGGCAGTTGCGCTGCTCATTCGCGGCATCGTGCGAAACCCCCGCCTGTGGCGCCGCGGCGCTGAAGATCCGTACCCCGTCAAAGATAAAAAGGCACGCCTTCTCACCGTTGCCGCCGCCATCTTCACTCAGAAGAAAATTCGCGAGACCAATGCCGGCCGTCTTCATGCCGTACTCGCTTGGGGATTCTTCCTCCTTTTCTGCGGCACCGCTCTCGCCACGCTTGACTGGGACGTCGGCCATTACATCTTTGAGACCCAGTTTTTGCAGGGCAAGCTCTACCTTGTCTACAAGTTCGTCCTCGACTGTGCCGGCATTGCCGTTCTGATTACGCTCGCACTAGGAGCCATCCGCCGTTGGTCTGACAATTCCGGACTTCCGCGCGACAACCGCTTCGTGTTCGCCTATCTGTCACTGGCTTTCATCGTGCTTACCGGCTTCCTCGTCGAAGGCATCCGTCTTGCCGCCACCATGCCGGCATGGTCCGCCTATTCACCCGTCGGCCATCTTGTTGCCCAAGTTCTTTCAGCTTGCGGCCTGACGGAAACGGCACTCCACACTCTTCATACCTGGATCTGGACCGTTCACGGGATTTTCTCTCTTGCCTTTATCGCTTCAGTCCCGTTCACTTATTACGCGCACGTTTATCGAACGCCTTCCGGACTTTTCACGCGCGAAGACAAGCCTGCCGGACTTCTTCACAAAATTGACGACATCGAAGAACAGGAAACGTTCGGCATTTCCGCTTTTGAGCAGTTCACAACGCGCGAGCGCACGGCCTTCGACGCCTGCACTGAATGCGGCCGATGCACCAATGCCTGCCCCGCCGTACGCGCCGGCACTCCGCTTGACCCACGCGCCCTGATCGTGTCCTTGCGCAATCGCATGCACATGGAGGAAGCGCCTGAAAACCTCGACTCTCTTCCCACTCTTGAGGCTACCGTCTCACGCGACGCTCTTTGGTCATGCACCACCTGCGGCGCCTGCGCACGCGCCTGTCCGGCCGGCATCAGCCTGCCGGAAATTATCGTCAACATGCGTCGACATCTTGCACTTGAACAAGGCGACTTCCCCGAAGGCGTAGCCAATGCGCTCGAAAACACCGCTTCCGTCGGGAACCCCTGGGGCCTGGATCCCTATGAACGCTTGGACTGGGCGAAGGACCTTGACGTCCCCGTTGCCGAATCCGGCGTTCATTACGACGTCCTTTATTGGGTTGGATGCGCCGCAAGCTATGACCGCCGCGCTCGAAAGATAGCCCGAAGCATGGTTCGAATTCTCAATGCGGCCGGCGTTAACTTCGCTGTCATGGCCGAAGAGCGCTGCCACGGTGAATTCGCCCGCCGTCTTGGTGAAGAATATCTTTATCAGACAGCCGCACAGGAAAACATCGGAAACTTCGCTCAGTACGACTTCGACCGCATTCTGACGGCCTGCCCTCACTGCTTTAATACGCTCCAAAACGAATATCCGACATTCGAAGACTTCCATTGGCCAGTCGTCAGCCATACAGTCTTCATTGACGAGCTCATCAAGGCAGGACGTCTTCCCTCAGTCCAAACCGAAGGACTCTGCGCGGTCTATCACGATCCCTGCTATCTGGCCCGCATCAACGGCATTATCAATGAACCCCGCGATGTCCTCAAATCCGTCTGCTCGGAACTCAAGCTTCCAGCTGAGTCCGCTGATCGCACGCTCTGCTGCGGCGCCGGTGGGGGCCAGATGTGGATTGACAGACATGGTTCGAATGCCGTCAATATCATTCGCCTGAAAGATCTTCGCGCAACAGGAACCGACGCAATTGCCGTCGCCTGCCCGCACTGTCTCACAATGCTCGAAAGCGCCAAGGCTGTAGCTCTTGATGCCGAATCCGTGAAGATTGCCGACATCGCCGAACTTGTGGCCGATGCGCTTCCTGACGAAGGTGCCTCCAAATGACAGCCACTGCCGAACCCCGGCACGGCATTCAGGTGCTTGATCGAGCCGATCGCCTGTTGGCCCGGCTCGAAGCTTCATCCGAACCGCTGACGCTCTCGGCACTCGCCCGAGATACAGAACTCTCAGCCTCGACCGTTCACCGCATTCTCAGTTCTCTCTCCGCCATGGGATTCGTAAAGCAGAATCCCGCCGGCCAATGGAGCCTTGGACTGAGACTGCTTGAGCTCGGCAATCTCGTCTACGAACGCTTCACCGTGCGCCAGAGGGCCCTTCCCTTCATGCAGCAGCTTCATGCCGGAACCGGCATGACGGTGAATCTCGCGATCCGGGATAACGACCGACTGCTCTATATCGAACACGTGCTCTCGCCCGAATACAAGGCCAACCAGCTTCGCCGCATCGGTTCCTGGGCTCCTCTGCACATCACGTCCGGAGGCAAGCTCTTTTTGGCCCGCATGTTGCCAGACGAAATACGAAGCTACACCGAACGAACGGGACTTAAGGCAGGAACGCAAAACGCCATCCAAACCCTTGACCGTCTTCTCGTAACGCTCGCCCGCGCCCGCGAAACAGGCTGGGCTTACGATCGCGAGGAATACGAATCAAATGTTCATTGCGTCGCGGCGCCAATCTTCGCATCCGGCGGCCGACTGATCGCAACGATCTCACTCGCTGCACACCGTTCAAACGAATTTACCCCCGAATGCATTTCAAAACTCTGCGGCACTGCTCAGGCCATCTCCTCCGCCATGGGCGCCAGCATTGGCGAACGCATCAAGGGACAGGGATACGGCGACAGCTAGTTCCCTCACACGTGAATCGGGAAGGGAGTGTCCTTGCGGACGCTCCCTTCCACGCCGACGTGCTCAATCAGCGCTGAGCATTCGGACTTTCCGGTCGACATCCGGCGGTTTCTGAGTTAGCAGTAGAAGGGGACTTAACGCATCGCGCCTGTGCCTTCCTACCTGCCGAGTTACTAGTCCCTCCCCTGTTCAGCCGAACGCCGCACTTTCACCGCATAAACACAAGTGCGCTGCCGGACGCCCCCTAAAAAAATCGCCGTCAGGTAATAATCCTAACGGCGATTATTGTGAGCATCTGACAGGCATCGCTCAGAACACTTCGTATGGATGCATTGAGTCAAACTGCTCGTTGATGCTGCTTTCGTTTTCAACGTAACGACGCATGGTCTGCATGTCCGCCGCACGTTGCGCACTGTTTGGGCTGTCAAGCAAAACCATCACGACACGACGATCGGCAAACTCGCTCTGCACAACCATGCATCGACCGGCAGCGGTTGTAAACCCCGTCTTCTGAATACCGATATTCCAGTCGGGATTGCCAATCAATCGATTGGTCGTCACCAGCTTCAGCCTTTGACGCCCCGCATATACGCTCGCAAACTGCATTGTAGACGACTCTCGAATCATTTCGTGCTTATGAGCTTCCGCAACAAGCTTCGCCAAATCGCGAGCCGTGGAATGATTGCGATTGTCGAGTCCTGAAGGATCAGCAAAAAAAGAATCCGTCATGCCGAGCCGCTCGGCCGTTTCATTCATCTTCCGAACAAAAGCCTTTCGCCCGCCCGGATAAGTGCGGGCCAGCGCCGTCGCCGCACGATTGTCGCTCGACATCAATGCAGCCTTGAGCACGGCACTGCGCGTCATTCGCATGCCGCTTCTTAGCTTGGAACTGGCCTTGGACCTCACATAGTCCTCGCGGGTAATGCGAAGCTTTTCCTTCATCTGAAGTCCGCTTTCCGCGATGACAAGGGCCGTCATGAGCTTCGTAACCGATGCAATCGGGAGCTCAATGTCCGCATTCTTGCTAAAGAGCTCCTCACCAGTATCCTGATCAACGGCAAACGCCACACTGCTTCCCAAACTCAAAAGATCCGGCGTATTTCGCAAACCGGCAAGCGTCGCCTGAGAAGGCGCCGTCACGCGCCGGCGCACCTGACGGCGACTCTTCGAGTTCTTAGCAACATACTTGGACTTACGAACGGTCGTACGCTTTACGGCCCCGGCTCTTTTGGAAGCGGCAGTTTTCTTGGCTGGGACCGCCTTGACATTTTGAGACGCAGCAGCCTGCACGGGCGCCGCCATGAATGACGGTCCCGCTACGACAAATGCGCCCATTCCCAATGCCAATACGACTTTTTTCAAGCTGAAATTCACAACCGCCGTCCATGACCTTAAAAAAGGTCCGATAAATCACTTCCGAGCCCAAACACTGGATGTACCAATGCTTTGCAATTACCTTAATTTTAGAATTTTGCATCCCTAACGGGATCTGCCGTCTCAAGAAACGAAACGCGTTCTCAAAAAGAAAATTGTTAGCATTCATTTCCAGATTACAGCAAGCCTTCATCAAAGACGCGCGATGGAGGCCCACACTCGTTCCAGACGCTTGACACTGACCGGCATCGGCGTGCGAAGCTGTTGAGCGAACAGCGAAACTCGGAGCTCCTGCAGCATCCACCCGAATTCATCCAGACGAGAGTCGGGCTGCCCGCGACGAGCCGCACGCGCGCGCATGAGAGGAACCGAAAGACGTTCGATGTCGGCACGACGAGATTCGTCGCGAGCCGGATCATCGCTGAAGCGATCGAGCCTGTAGTGAATGGCCTTCAAATAGCGAGGATAATGCGCCAGCTGAGAAAGCGGAACCGTCGTCAGGAAATCCTTGCGGAAAAGTTCATTGAGCTGATTATCAATATCGTCGGTCAACGCCTTTTCACCGCTGAACCGGCGAAGCTTCAGCGGGATGCCCGCCGCCTCCGTCACGATGTTCGTGAGTAGACGCGAAATTTCACCGGCCACAAGCGTAAGGCGTCCCTTGACATCCTCGCGTCTTTCTCTGAAGCTCGCTTCATCCTGCGGCCAGGGTTCTGCGAGTGCAGTAGCCTCCAACGCACAATCGACTACAGCTGCCGAAAGCGTGTCGGAACTTTCAAAAAGCCTGGCGAGCCCCGGCACCGTCTGAGCCTGCATCTGAATACGACCGAGATCGCGAAGCGTTCTTTCGACGAACTTCACCTGTTCTCGCAAAGCCAATCTGAAGAGACGAAGAAGTCCCTTCCTGTGTTCACGACGAGCCTCCTGCGGATCATCATAAACTTCAATCGAACAATCGGTCCCGCGATCCGTTAATGCAGGATGACCGATCAGAGTCTGTCCCTTGCGGGAGATTTCCATCAGTTCCGGAAGCTCTCCGAAAGTCCAGTCGGTGATTCCGTCCTCAAGATCCTTGGCAACGGCAGCATCTTCCTGCGCGACATGTCGGAAGGTTTCCTGAGCCGCCTCGCCGAATTCGGCGCGAAGTTGAGCAAGGTTTCGTCCCATGCCGATCTGCCGGCCGTGCTCGTCAAGAACCTTGAAGTTCATGATGAGGTGCGCCGGGAGTTGCTCGAGCTTGAAATCTCCTGCCGTGCAGGGCACGCCCGTCTGTTCTCGCACATCGTCGGCAAGCGCCTCAAGGAACCCCTTCACCTGAGGTTCACCTTCCTTGGTTCGAGTAAAGAACCCGGCGGCAAATTCGGCAATGGGCACGCAGTGACGGCGAATCTTCTGAGGCAAAGACTTGAGAAGCGTCTGCGCCTTTTCCTTAACCATGCCGGGTACGAGCCATTCGGCTCGAACTGCATCAAGCTGATTGAGCGCATAAAGCGGCACGGCAAGAGTCAAGCCATCCTTCGGACTGCCCGGTTCAAAGTGATAATTGAGCGCCATCGAAATACCCGCCATCTCCATCGTCTTCGGGAAATAGCGATTCGTGACGCCTGAAGCATCATGACGCATCAGTTCATCGCGAGACATGAAGAGCGCCTTTGGTTCGTCACGCGAGATTTCTTTGAGCCACTTGAGCAGCTTCGGCGTGGAACAAACATCGGCTGGAATCTTTTCGTCATAGAAGGTGAACATCAGCTCGTCGTCGACCAATACGTCAGGGCGACGCGTCTTGTGCTCAAGATCCTGAATCTCGCGAACAAGCCGCGCATTGTGGGCATAGAACTCAGCTCGGCCGTCCCATTCGCCTTCGACGAGAGCCTGACGAATGAAGAGTTCACGCGCGAGCTTCGGATCATGCGGCGCAAAGCTCACCCTGCGCTGCTGATAGATCGTGAGACCATACAGCGTCCCACGTTCGAACGCGACCACTTCTCCGCGGCTCTTCTCCCAATGCGGCTCTGTCCAGCTCTTGCGAAGCAGATCGCCGGCCGCAGCTTCGATCCATTCAGGTTCGATGTCAGCTACGCAGCGAGCGAACATACGGGAAGTTTCAACAATTTCTGCAGCCAAAATCCAACGTCCGGCCTTTTTCGCACGCATCGATCCGGGCCAGATCCAGAATTTGATGCCGCGAGCGCCGAGATACGGCGGTGCACGAAAGTCGCTTTCAACAGCCTTGGAACCAATATTGCCCAGAAGCCCCGCAAGCAGAGCGCGATGCACCTGTTCAAAGGTTCCCGGCGTTGTGTTGCGGCGCCATCCGAGCTCGTCGGTCAGCTGCACGAGCTGACGACGAACGTCACGCCACTCGCGCAGACGCCTGACGGAAAGGAATCGCTTGTGCAACTCGGCTTCAAGCTTTCGATTGCTCTCCTTTTCGGCATTTGCCTTTTCGTACCAGTTCCAAAGCTTCACGTAGGAGAGAAAGTCGGATTTCTCGTCCGCAAGCTTTCGATGAGCTTCATCAGCTGCCTGCTGAGCATCGGCCGGACGCTCGCGGGGATCCTGAATCGAAAGTCCGGCGCAGATCGTGAGCAACTCCTCGAGGCTGCCATGTTCGGCGCCGGCAAGAAGCATTCGGCCAAGTCGCGGGTCAACCGGCAGGCGCGCCAGTTCCCGGCCAACCCGAGTGAGCTCCCCTCCCTCAGTGACGGCATTAAGCTCCTGCAAGATGGCAAAGCCGTCTGCAATGGCACGCGGAGGCGGCGTCTGGACGAACGGGAATTCGCGCACATCGCCAAGCTTGAGCGAAATGGCGCGCAAAATCACGGCAGCCAGATTGGATCGAAGAATTTCCGGATCCGTAAAGGCGGGACGGCGTGCAAAGTCCTCCTCGCTGTAGAGGCGAATGCAAATGCCGTCAGCCACTCGGCCGCAGCGGCCGGAACGCTGATTGGCGGAAGCCTGGCTCACAGGCTCGATCTGGAGCTGCTCGACCTTGTTGCGATAGGAGTAGCGCTTGACGCGAGCAAGTCCGGTATCAACCACAAAACGAATGCCCGGCACCGTGATGGAGGTTTCCGCCACGTTGGTGGAGAGAACGATGCGACGAGCACCGGACGGTCGGAAGACACGTTCCTGCTCGGCCGCCGTCAGGCGGGCAAAGAGCGGAAGAATTTCCGTCGATGAAGGACGCGACTTTCTCAATACGTCCGCGGCTTCGCGAATCTCGCGCTCACCCGGCAGAAACACCAGAATATCGCCCCGTCCGGAAGCCTCGAGTTCGCTCACGGCATCGTCAATCGCGCCGATCAAGGTCTTGTCGTCGGCCTCGTCCATGTCCTCAATGGGACGGTAGCGGACTTCGACGGGGTATGTGCGACCAGAAATCGTCAGAATGGGAGCGGGACGCCCGTCGATTTCGAAATGCTTGGCAAAGCGCTCGGCATCGATCGTAGCCGACGTGACAATTACCTTCAGATCTCGACGCTTCAGAAGCAGACGCTTCAGATACCCCAGAAGAAAGTCGATATTGATCGATCGTTCGTGCGCTTCGTCGATAATCACCGTATCGTAAGCCCGAAGCATCGGATCGTTCTGCGTTTCGGCAAGCAAAATGCCGTCCGTCATCAGCTTGATCGTTGCGCCGGGCGACATCGTATCGGTGAATCGCACCTTGTAGCCCACGACCTCGCCGGGCTCGGTCTTGAGTTCCTCGGCAATGCGCTTGGCAATGGAACTTGCCGCAATGCGGCGAGGCTGCGTGTGTGCGATCATGCCGTGCACGCCTCGTCCCGCCATCATGGCGATCTTCGGAAGCTGAGTCGTCTTGCCCGAACCGGTCTCACCGCAGACAATCACGACACGGTTTTCACGGATTGCCTTTGCGACTTCCTCGCCGCGCTCGGAAACCGGAAGGCCCGGCATCAGCGCAAACGGAGGAACGGAGTTGCGGCGCTCCTCATACGTCAGCCGACGCTTGGGCGTCTCGGCTCCCTCCGTCTTTCCGGACCTTTCGGAGCGATCACGGCCAGACATGCGTTCGGAACGCTTTTCGGCATTCTCCGGACGAGCACCCTTCCTGCGCGCCGTCTCGGCGCCGGCCTGCCGACGGACATTCTTGCCGGCATCATCAGCGGCTTCCCTTCGAGGCGCCTGTCGAACGTCGGATTCGCCATGCATCCGAACACGTCCGGACGGCTGCTCCGCCTTGGGAGCTGTTACCGGAGGCTTTTTTCCCGTCTTCTTGGGAGCGGCCATGCGAAATGACGCTCCCGAAGACTTTGCGGCATCGGCGAGAGCAGCACCAAAACCCCCCGTCGCACTGAATGCGGAAGCACTGATGCTTGCCATGCCGGCCTCCGTCTTCTTGGCCTCAGCCGCCTTGACGATGCGCGTTTTCTTCGCAGCACGCGCCCTTTCCTCTTCAGCCCTTGCCTTGGCCTCCTTTTCACGCGTAAGGGAGACGGCATCATCAACCTGAGCCTTCACCTTCTGGAAGGCCGCAAACAGCGCACGATCGGACATAAGAATTCTTTCGGATAAACAAAGAGAAGCCCCTCGGGAGCTTCAAGTAGAAATTGACGGACTCGCGCTACAATGTACAAACGCTTCGGACGCTCTTCAGCCGTCCGCCACACATCAATCAAGGAGCAAACAGATGGCCCGCATGGTTAACTGCGTAAAACTCAAGAAGGAAGCCGAAGGGCTCGACT
>JAXZEJ010000294.1:0-1656 GCA_037424205.1 bacterium
CCACGTGGTGTGGGAGGACGCCCGTGGAATTAATCCACGGGCTCCTACCCGATTCTCAACTGTGAAGCGCTGGAGAGCGTTTCAATAGACGGGCATTAGACCATCAGGAGAGCGCAAGCCACGACGGCGACCATGCACGGAACGGCGGTGCGCTTGATGACTTCGATCGGGGAGACCATGGCCAGACCGGACACGAGAATCGTCACGCCGGCGAGCGGGGACATCGTGCGGCCGAGAGCGCCGGTCAGGAAGGCGAGACCGCCAAGGCCCGGGATGGTCATGCCGAAGGATTCGGCGTGCGGGGTGACGGCTTCGTTGAAGGCCTGGGTGGCAGCGTCGCCGGAACCGGTGATGACGCCCATGATCCACGGACCGAGGGAGCCGCCCCAGCGGGCGAATTCGTTGGATTCCTTCAGGGCGTCGACAGCAGCGCCGATGAGGCCGGAGGCGCGGAGACCGGCAGCGAAGACGCCGGCAGCAATGATGATGCCGAGAACGTCAGCGTAGCCCTTGCCCATGCCGTTGAAGAATTCCTTCGTGAGCTGCTGCGGGTTGGCGCGAGCGATCACGAGGGCAGCGATGGCACCGAGGAGCATGGCCTGGGCGACGCCCATCTTGATGGCCGGAACGTAGGTGTTGCCGAGAAGAAGGATGACGATGGGAATGAACGGAACGATGGCCTTGAGCGGGGTCGGCGTGAAATCGCCCTTCTGGAGCTTGGATTCGTCAACCTTGGCGTTCTTGTCGCCCTTGTGGTCGCCGAAGAGGAAGGCGCAGATCGTAACGCCGACGATGACGATGGCGCCGCACATCAGGGAGTACGGAAGATGCGTGGCGATGAAGTCCATTTCGGACATCTTGGCCATGTTGGCGACGAACACGTTATGGGACGTACCCGGGGAGAGGTAGGAACCGATCGTGCCGCCGAGAATGGCTGCAGCGGCAGCGGCGGGCTTGATGCCGGCGCGGAGCATCACCGGGATGAGCGTCGAGCCCACGGCGGCGGAACAACCGGCAGCAGACGGAATGGCGATGTTGATGAAGAACGTCAGCGTCGTGCAGATCGGGATGAGGAAGATGCCGAGGCCGCGAATCGGAGCGGCGAGGTAGTGAACGAGGGAGCGGTCACACTGCGTGTAGGCGGCAACGTAGGCAAAACCCATCGAGCCGCAGATTGCCAGAATGAGGGCCTTGTTCGTCATGGAGGTGCCCATGGCATTAAGACCGTACATCGGGTCAAGCGAGATGCAGCAGAGGAAGAGACCGGCGGTAAGAAGTACAAGTCGCGTTTCGTAACGCTTGATCAGGGCCCAGACCGTCAGAAGCGTGACGGCAATGGCGACCCATGCTTGAATCGACATGATGAAAACTCCAAATCCTGTGGTTGAAGAGTTGTTTTTTTATAGTTGAAGCCGAATGGGGACGGATTCGTCCGCAGGCGGCTCTTGTTTTACGCTAACTAGTATGCCCTAGTGTCAAAAATGCGCCTGAAGGTTTTTACCGAGACGCAGGTCTGAAAATGGACTGAAAATGACACGAAATCGACGTAAAAAAAAGGAGGCCGCATGTTTGCGGCCTCCTGTCTTGCAGGTGTTTCGGGAAGGGTTATGGGCCTTTTGAGGTATTAGATGCTTTATCTAGGGAGTTTCCCTTGGA
>JAXZEJ010000295.1:0-4983 GCA_037424205.1 bacterium
CTCTGTCCTCAATCTTTTTTTCGAAGTCTCCAATGACCGACCTTCCCATCCGCCCGGCTTTCTGGAACGTACCCGTTTGGGGTGAAATCGGCGTGTACATACTCGGCATCGCCGCAGTTGCGCTCCTCATTGCCGGCGGATGGGAAGGTCGGTCATGGGAGACTTCGAAAAAAAGATTGAGGACAGAGGGCGTCATTGTACTAAAAAGACGGGAGGCTTTCCGCAATGCGGAAAGCCTCCCGGTTGCTACATCAGATGTCAAATGATTTGACGGTAGCGAATCATGCCTGTTCGGGGATCTTTGACGGTTTCCATCAGGACGGGGCCGGAAAGCTGAACCGTGCGTGAGGGGAGCGTCATTGGCGGATGACCGCGGCGCCAGTCGCGCGCAAGTGTGATGTGAGCGCGAAACGGCTTGTTGTCAAGCGGCAGTCCGAGTCGAACTATTGTGTTTCTGACTTCATCGACAACCGGATCGAGACTTTCTGCAGGAGAAAGGCCTGCGTATAAGATGCGCTGGCGATCAAATGTGCCGATGCGGCCGATGGTGATGTCGCGAGGCGTGAGAGAAGAAAGGGGGCGAAGGGCGGCAGAGAGCCTGTGGGCGTCCTGCGAGGAGACTTCGCCCACGAATGCGAGCGTCAAGTGAAAGTTGGTGCTTCGAGAAAAACGGGCGAGCGGATCAAATCTGGCGAAGGCTTTGGCGTCGCGGGCAAGAGCGTCGCACACGTCGTGAGGCAGCAGAAGCGCGGCAAAAACACGGGGCATGGCAATTCCTGTCGTGGAGGATGGATAAAAGAAAAGGCGCTGCGATCCGAGACCGCAGCGCCCTGTGTTCGTTATGAAGACCTTGTTGTTTTAGGCCTTCTGTGCGGCACGCCAGCGTGCGACCGCTTCGGAACAATCGGCGATGAGGGCCGGACCAGAATAGATGAAGCCGGTGTAGAGTTGGAGAAGCTTGGCGCCAGCCTCCATTTTTTCAACGGCATCCTGAGGCGTCATGACGCCGCCGGAAGCAATGATCGGCAGAGCCCCCTGGACGTGGTCGGCGATAAGGCGGACAACTTCCGTGGAGCGTTCGCGGAGTGGAGCGCCGGAAAGGCCGCCCGCTTCGGTGCAGTTGGGTAGGCCTTGAATGCGATCGCGCGCGATCGTCGTGTTGGTGGCGATCACGGCATCGATGCCGCGTTCAATGAGCGTATCAACGCAACGAAGGATTTCTTCGTTTTCCAGATCCGGAGCGAGCTTCACGGCGATGGGCACGTGCTTGCCATTGCGGGCGTCCTTGAGCTGCTGGCGTCGGGCAACAATACCGGAAACGAGGTGGTCGAACTTGTCGGCTCCCTGAAGCTGACGGAGATTCTTCGTGTTGGGCGAAGAAATGTTGACGGCAATGTAGTCGGCATGGTCATAGACCTTGTCGAGGCACTTTTCGTAGTCGGAAAGTGCGTTTTCAATCGGCGTGACGGCATTCTTGCCAATGTTGATGCCGAGGATGCCGCCGCGAAGGCGAAAGGCGTCGGCGCTGCGGAGGTTTTCAATCACCTTGTCGCAGCCTTCATTGTTGAAGCCCATGCGGTTGATGATGCCTTTGGCCGGGATGACGCGGAAGCAACGGGGCTTCGGATTGCCGGGTTGGGCGAGCGGCGTGATTGTGCCGATTTCGACGTGGCCGAAACCGAGAGCACCGAAGGCGTTCACGCGGATGCCGTCCTTGTCCATGCCGGCGGCCAGGCCAATCGTATTGGGAAAGCGCAGGCCCATCACCTCGACGGGATCCTCGTCGGGCATGTGCGTCAGGAGCTTGTGAAGCCCGAGATGCGTGGCCCAGTCAAGGTTGGCCATGGTGACGTGGTGAGCGGTTTCCGGCTTCATTGAAAACAGCACACGGCGGCAGAGCGAGTAAAGCATGATGATCTAAAGGGAATTCGTGTCGAGAATCTTCTGATCGGCGTTAAAACTATGTTCCGGCATCCAATTGTTTTCCCATAATATGTCCATTGGTTGGAAGCGTTTTTTATAGTCCATGCCGGGATAGCCGGGAAGCCAGTATCCAAGATACACGTACCTGAGGCCGCTTCGTCGGGCATATTCGATTTCGGAGAGGATGCCGAAGGTTCCTAGGCTAAGCTTGGGAACATCTGGGTCGAAGAAGGTGTAGACGGCGCTGAGCGCTTCGTCTAAACAATCCATTATACAAACCATCTTGAGCTCGTTGGGACAATCTGCGTCAGGAGATGTACGAAATTCAAGAATTTTGGAGTTTGTGCAGGTTGAGAAGAGCACTTGCGTGACTTCTTCTCGCGTCATGCTGCCCATGGCGCCATCCGAATGGCGAGATGTCTGATAGCGACGGTAGAGAGCGTACTGTTCCTCGGTTACGGGGCCAAGCGGAAGCTCGCGCATGACGAGAGATGCGTTTCGCTTCATGGTGCGGCGCATCGTGTCGTCGGGCACGAAGGTGGTGACGTCAATGCGCGTGGGAATGCATCGGCGGCAGCTGTTGCAAGCGAGTCTGTATAAATAAGTGCTGTCTCGCCTGAAGCCTTCGTCGATCAGACGGTTGTACATGGGAGTAACGCGTTCATCGCTCGCAGGCAGAGGAATGATTTCCATCGTCGATTTACGGCCGTCTTCGTAGTAGCTGCATTTGTTGGCAATGCAGATTGTTTCAAAGATCATGCCGCCGGCGTGGGCAATGCGCCGTTCATGCTCTTCAGGGTGATCTTCGGACGGCTCCTCGACATATTCCGGGTAGACGGCTTCGAGAAACGGCAGAAGACTGATGCCTGCGGTTCGTTCCCATGAGTGGACTGGAAGGCTGGTGAGGGCTTGATTGAGCTCGAGGAACGAATTGCCCTCAAGTACAACCGCTCCCATGCGTATGACATGTTCAGTGGGCATCTGGCAGTCGATGACGGGCAGGTGAGCAATTCCGCCGAAGGCTGCCAGAGCGGCTAGTGCAAGCTTGGAGGCGTCCGGGCAAATGGAGAACATGCTTTCGCCGTAAAGCATGCGCCCTACGGAAGTGAAGTAGAGGCCGCCGGAAAGTTCGCCGTCTATATATACAGAGACGGAATGAGCATGACCTTCTTTATGGAGAACTTTCCATGTGTCGATCAATTCACGCGTCATCCAGGTGCCGTGGGAGCGAGCGAGATGATAGTCGGCGACTGCTTCAATAAGTTCGTCGAAGTCGCTGTCGAGAAGAATTTCAAGCTCAAGACCTTTGTAATGGCCGCGAACGGCATCACGGATGCGCTTCTTCATTGAGTGCGTTAGAGACACTCGTCCTGTTTTCAGAAGGGTACAAGGGAAGAGACGTCCCCACGGATAAAGACCCGAATGCAGGTCTGCCGCATCGGGCCAAGGAAAGGCTCCGTGCTGGTAGCCGGACAGCACCAGACGAGGGGAAAGGCCGCGGCTGCGACATACGGTAGAAAATTTGAAGTGTTCTTCGTCGGCTGATACAGGGGGCGTCATGTCAAAGCCGGTGTCGTCGGCACTGATGACAGGGGGGGTGCCCGGAGCGGAATCTGTGGTCATGGACGTGGACGGAATTATGATGAATGAGGCTTCATCATAGCCTAGACAAAAAATATTTTTGCGAAAGGCTTGACAAATAAAAAAATAGTCTGTAATATTCAAATCCTCAACGGAACAGACCGTTGCGACAGAATTACCGCGGGGTGGAGCAGCCCGGTAGCTCGTCGGGCTCATAACCCGAAGGTCGGAGGTTCAAATCCTTCCCCCGCAACCAAGACAACAAGACAAGACCCTCAGTTCGAAAGAACTGGGGGTTTTTCGTATCTGCAGTATTCGCGAAAACAGAGGCGTAGCTTGATTCCATCGTCTAGCGAAGAGCAATGATGCAGCCGGCACGCGCCTGGGCGGCGTGCAACCGGAAAACACAGTGCTTGCGGCCGTATTCTGTGAGGTCGGCAAGCCCCAGCAACTGTCCGGTGGCGGACAGCACTTGGTAGGACGTGTTCGTTTTTGGGGGATTGCGTTGAGGTTGTACGCAATAAAGGAGTGTGTCGGGCCCGTCAGGGCGTGCGTGAAAGACGCGAAGACAACCGTTTTGAGCAAGAGCTCTTCGATCTGCCAAGTAAAGAGCTGGATAGAGTAGGCCGAGTAAAACGGCTGCAAGAAGGCAGATGAAGGCGGCGGGTAACGGTTCGATGCCGAAGCGAGAGAAAAGGAGGGAGGGACTTGCACGCCGAAGGGTGTCCAAGTTCGAGTAGGTCTTGATTTGCCACGATTGCGGCGCCTCGTGAGGTAGGTCGGGAAAGCTGACGCTTGCTGTGAATAATGTTGGGGCGGGTATGTCTCCGAGCGTAAGTTCGGTGCGCCAAACGGTGTCGCTAGTGAAAGGTTTATTGGCGACAGTGACCCTTGAGAGGGTGACGGTGGTTATATCTGGAGAAAGAGTCAGTTGTATTCTGGGCGGCAGTTTTGAGTGCTGGCCGCGAAGGGTGCCGGAAATTTCGGCAGATGTGCCTGCAGTCATGAACAGCGTGTGCTCTGGAAGTCGATATTCGGTTTGCAGAGCGTCGAGGCATGCAAGCATGCCGAGGCCGAGAATCGGAAGAAGAATAGCGGGAAGAGCGCGGCGAAGCCGTGAAAGCGGTTTGGCGGCGTCAAGAGTGTGGAGGATGGCGGTAGCAGTCATGGTCTCTACATAGGCGGAAGCTTGAAGCGGCGCTTGGACGCAGAAGCCGGAGGCGCAAGTCCGATGCAGGTGCTTGCCATTGATTGTAGGGAAGTAAGGTGTGTGGGAATCAATGAGGTTCTGAGTAATCCACCTAATGCCGCCTGAGTTCTCTCAAGAAGTTGAAGGATGGTACCGAAATTTTTTTTGCACTATCTCTTGACAAATGAAAAAGACTTCTGCATAATTCAAATCCTTCGCTTTTCGCGAAGAAAGTTCTTTAAAAATCAGAATCAACGAACCGATAAGTGTGAACATCGGCAGTTTCAAGA